>NZ_CAMLHF010000231.1 GCF_946479715.1 uncultured Pedobacter sp.
CAAGAGTGATTTCTCTGCTTAGGCCCTGACCATTTTCAAGTGCTTTAATAGCATCCGAAACTTTAGTACCATAGATGTTATAGTTAAATGTAGGACGTTCCTGAGCATCTAATGTATAACCTTTGGTTTTAAATCCTGTACCCGTAGTATCGGCCAACCATGCTCCCTGAGCATCGGTAAGTTTAGCTAAAGTAGGAACCGGTTTTTTAGTGAAGGCAGTTACACTTCCACGAGGACGTGAAGTACCATTACCTCTGTCATGCCACATAGGTGTTGCATCAACAAACTCACCATGCCAAGCCTGAAACAACGCACCGTTGTCTAAGTCATAGCTAAAGTGAACCTGAGCAGGGCTACCTAGAGAAATAGCGTGAACTACCTTAGGTCCACCATTTGGAACATCAACAAAACTGCGGATGTTTGGTGTAGTAGCTACATCAATATAGATAGGGTCTGTATCATCACCTCTTTGTCTGCCATTTGCCGTTTCGGCAGGCAATTTTGAAGTTTTGATGTTTTTGAAAGCTACAGCACCATGATCTCCTTGCAAACGTAAAGCACCTAAAGCTTTTTCTTTATCATTTGCTCCTCTTGTTACACCAAATAATTCGATGTTATCGTGTATAAGTACTCCATTCAACTCTATTTTTAAAATTCTTGCATTAGCTGTTTTGTTTCCCGATGCATCAAAGCGAGGCGCCTGGAATGCAATTTTAATATGTTGCCACAAACCTGGTGCTTTACTTACATTTTGACGTGGTGCATATCCCTGGTATCCTTGCTGACCTTCTGGTTTTGAATCATCCCAGCGTTGGTAAATTCCACCGTTGTTAGATGATGTTGGTTTTAGGATACCCCATGAATCTTCTAATTGAATCTCATAAACTCCCTGAAGATAAATTCCTGAATTTGCTCCTTTTGCAAGCAAATAATCCAGTTCAAGAACAATGTCGCCATGTTCTCCAATAGTTAAAAGGTCTGATCCGTGGTCTTTCTTGGTGGGTACATTTACCAGAATTCCAGTACCTTTTGCAACGTTTAATACGTTTACTTCATTTAAATTGGCGGTAACACCACCAGCAAGCGTCCAGGTCTTTCCCGGAGTCTTAAATGAAGAAAGATCTTTCAGATCAATTTCTGACTGATCGGCTAGTTGCTGACCAGACACAAGTGCAGTTCCTAACAACCAGAGAAAAGCGGTTGTTCCAAACCTTAAATAATTAAGCTTCATGTTGTGTTTTTTGGTTAAAAAAAATTAAATGTATATAATTTCATGTTGGTTTAAAAGGATTGCAAAATAATGATTTTGTTACAATAAACAATACCCCCTTAAAATCAATAAATAAGCCCTTAAAGTTTTGCTAAAACTATTTATCAACATTTATTAGAAGTTGTAAAAAAAGTACCGTTTTTAGAAAATCGTCATTTTTTGCGGCGTATCGTTAAAACTATTTTCCCAGGCATTTTTTTAAAAAAATGCCTGGCCTATTTAATATGTGTATTAATAACACTAACAACCATTGTATTTCCAACACTAACATTGGTCCTCACATAGTTCACACATTCTACACATATCCTTCACAAAAAGGTACCTGTTTGTGGATTTGGTGTGAAGGATGTGTGAACAATGGGTGAAGAAACGCTAATCTTGTGAAGGACTTGTCACATTCTGAATAGATTTGAGCTGAAAAGGCTTCTAAAATGTGTTTTCAAAAAAGTTTGGAAATCGATTGCGTAAAATATATTTGTTTTATGAAATATTCATTTATATTTAGTCCTCGAAACAACACACGATAATTATAACTTTTAATGAAAACTTCTTTTGCATTGTTAATTTCTGGTATTGCGATCAGTTTACTGCCGCCATTAACCAGAACAAAAAAACCAGATACTTTGCTGTTAAATGACCTTAAGCAGAGTAAGTTCAAATCAAAACTCAGAATTGATACCCCCGATCAGAACAGGTTTGTTAAAGTAAGCCTGCTTAAGGGACAACTTACAGAGCCTACTGAATTGGCTGTATTGCCTAACTATGATATTTTAGTATCGCAGCGCCGTGGTGAAATTATGCTTTTCAAGAACAGCACTAAAACACTTAAAGAAGCCGGTAAGCTTGAGGTATATTCTAAAACATTAAATACACCTGATGTAAACGCTGAAGAAGGATTATTAGGCATAGCACTTGACCCTAACTTTGCAAAGAACCAATATGTATATGCTTTTTATAGCCCGGTGAAACCTTCGGTAAACAGGTTATCGCGTTTTAAACTGGTTAACGATAAAATAAGCACCGCTTCTGAAAAGATAATCCTGGAGTTTTACTCTCAGCGTGAAATCTGCTGCCACACAGGTGGATCCATTGCTTTTGGACCAGGTGGTTTATTATATGTATCATCAGGTGATAACTCCACTCCTTTTGATGCGCCAAAATCTAAATATGTAAACAACGGGTATGCACCGTTAGACAATCGTCAGGGTTTTCAGCAGTATGATGCCAGAAGATCTGCAGGTAACACCAATGATTTAAGAGGTAAAGTACTTAGAATTAAGATTAAAGAGGATGGTACTTACGATATCCCTGATGGTAACTTGTTCCCTAAAGGTCAGGAAAAAACCAAGCCTGAGATCTTTGTAATGGGTAACAGAAATCCTTATAGAATATCTGTAGATCAGAAAACGGGCTTTTTATATTGGGGCGAAGTTGGACCGGATGCGTCTAACGATGATGCTTTAAGAGGGCCAAGAGGTTATGATGAGGTAAACCAGGCACGTAAAGCAGGATTCTTTGGATGGCCTTTATTTATAGGTAATAACTATCCTTATAAAGCTTACGATTATACAGACGGAAAAAACGGAGAAGCATTTGACCCTAAAGCTGGTTTAAATAATTCGCCAAATAACACCGGTTTATCTACTCTTCCTCCTGCACAACCGGCTTTTATATGGTATCCATACGGAGAGTCTAAAGAGTTTCCTCAGGTTGGTGCCGGTGGCCGTACGGCAATGGCTGGTCCGGTTTATTATTCAAGACCAGGCGCTTCGCCATATCCTTCTTATTATGATGGTAAACTGATTATCTATGAATGGATTCGTGGGTGGGTAAAAGCGGTTACTATGTCGCCAGAAGGAGATTATTTAAGCATGGAACCTATGTTAGGTGAAATTTCTTTAGCTGCTCCTATTGATATGGAACTTGGTCCGGATAATAAATTATATATTCTAGAATATGGTAAAGGGTGGTTCTCAAAAAATCCTGATGCTGGTATTACAAGAATTGATTATATGGCGGGTAACAGACCTCCTATTGTAAAGAATCTTGAAATTGAGAAAACAAGTGGTTTATTGCCATATAAACTTGTAGCTAAAGTAGATGCCACAGATCCTGATGGCGATGCATTAACTTATGTATGGAACTTAGGAAAGGGTATTAAAAAGACTACTACTTCTCCAGAATTACAACATACGTTTGCAAAAGCAGGTGAATATGCAATTAGCGTTCAGGTAATTGATAAAGATAAAGCTTCTTCGAAAAGCAACACTGTAACAGTATATGCAGGAAACGAAGAGCCTAAAGTTGATATAGCGTTAACCGGAAACAAGAGTTTCTATTTCCCTGGAAAACCAATTAATTATCAGGTATTGGTTACAGATAAAGGTGCTGCTGTGAATAAAAGCAGAATCTACGTATCAAATACTTACACTGAAGGATTGGATATGGCTGGAGCTAAATTAGGCCATCAGCAGGCGACACAATCGCTTCTTGGTAAGGCAATAATGCTTAAAGCAGATTGCAGTACCTGCCATAAAATCTCTACAAAATCAATTGGCCCGGCATTCACAGCGGTCTCTTCTAAATATCAAACAAAAGCTAAAGCGGCTGATTATATTACTTCTAAAGTAATTAATGGTAGCAAAGGTGTTTGGGGTGAAGTTCCAATGCCTGCCCACACTACTATGAAAGCGACTGATGTTAAGGAAATTGCAGAATGGATTTTGACTTTAAGTGCTAAATCGACAACTGGTCCTTCTTTACCTGCTACAGGTAAAATCGTTCCTCCGGCAGAAACCAACAAAGATAAATCTGTTTTAAATCTTAAAGCGACTTACTCTGATTTAGGTGCTGCTGGTTTGAAACCTTTAGCAAATACTAAAGTGATTAATTTAAGAAGCAATGTTATATATGCTAATGATATTAAGGATATATCAGATTTCGGACGCAAAGATGCTGATGGAGTTCAATCGTTGATATTCCCTGAAAAAACAGGCTGGGTTAAGTTAAAAGGTATCGACTTGACTAATGTTGCGGCGTTTAATTTTGGACTGGCTAATGCAGATGCTGATTACAGTGTTGAGATCAGATTGGGTGGTAAAGATGGTGAGATAATTGGAAAACAAGGCTCTGCTTCGACAGGTGTATCTATAAGCCCTGTAACAGATGGTAAATTCCATGATGTTTATATAGTGATTAAAGCTGCGCGTGAAGATGTAAAAGACAGACCGCTGTTGAAATCGATAACAGTTAAGCCTATTTAAGGAATTAATTAAAGTACCCGTTTTGATGCACCCGTCATCTCGAACGAAGTGAGAGATTTCTTTATCAATAAGTGGCTGCGAAACAAATTAGCCTAACCAAGAGATCTCTCCTATCGTCGAGATGACGTTGCAAAGAAAAAAAGGGCTGTATCATAATATGATACAGCCCTTTTTTGTTTAATACTCATTTTCTTACATACCCCCTTTATTAAAAAAAACTCCTTCATTCTGTCAATGAAATAAAATTTAAGCAATCGATTGCTTTATTGGATCTTTTTTATAAATTCGTTTACCAAATATGCTGCGATCTATTTAAATCAGTTAATTCATATTTGAAAAATATTTCGCTTTAAACCGTAAAAGAATGGCTATTAATTTTACCAGAACCTCCCTATTCGCTACCAAGATTATTTTTGTCCTATTTCAACCTGTATTACTTTTAAAAACATGTACTCCTCCTGTTAGTGAACAGAGATCAGGATTAAAGGTGCAAGTTGATTCTCCTTTAACAGAATCAACAAAACACCTTCCCGGCAATAGTCTGGCTGGTCTGCGTACATTTCCGGGCTTGCATGTTCAAACCATGGCAACAGAGCCCACATTAATAAACCCAACTAATATTGATGTTGATGAAAAAGGACGGGTTTGGGTAACCGAAGCCTATAATTACAGGTTCGAGATCAACAATAATAAGCCCAAACCAGAAGGTGACAGGATTTTAATATTAGAGGATAAGGATGGCGACGGACATCTGGAAACTAGTAAAACATTTTATCAGGGAGCTGAAATTAATGCGCCATTAGGTATCTGCGTATTGGGCAACAGGGTTATTGTTTCTCAAAGCCCATATGTGTGGGCCTTTTATGATGATAATGGTGATGATAAGGCCGATCGTAAAGAAATCCTGTTTCAGGGGATTGGCGGCGAACAGCATGACCACGGTATCCATACCTTTACTTTTGGTCCGGATGGCAAACTATATTTCAATTTTGGAAATATGGGGCAAACATTAAAGGATAAAAACAACAAGACAGTACTTGATCAGGATGGTGACGAAATTGGCCCTAAAAAGTATAAGGAAGGTATGGTATTTAGGTGTGACCCGGATGGATCTAATGTGGAGGTTATTGGACACAATTTTAGAAATCCTTTTGAGGTTGCAGTTGATAGTTATGGCACGGTTTGGCAAAGTGATAATGATGATGACGGCAATAAAGGTGTTCGGATTAACTATGTAATGGAGCATGGTAATTTCGGTTTTAAGGACGAAATGACAGGCGCATACTGGCCTTCAGAACGTGTTAACATGGAAGATTCTATTCCGCTACGTCACTGGCACTTAAACGACCCGGGTGTAGTTCCAAATCTTTTGCAAACAGGCTCGGGATCTCCGACTGGAATCCTTATTTATGAAGGTTCGTTATTACCTCCTCAGTTTCACAACCAAATGATTCATTCGGAACCCGGACATAACGTTGTAAGGTCATATCCTGTAAAGAAAAACGGGGCTGGCTATACTGCAGAAATCATTAATATATTAAACAATGACAGAGATCAGTGGTTCCGTCCGGCAGATGTTTGTATAGCTCCTGATGGCTCTTTAATTGTTGCAGACTGGTATGATCCGGGAGTTGGCGGACACAGAGTTGGTGACCTGGAGCGCGGGCGTATTTACAGGGTTGCCCCTAATGCCCTTGCATCAAAATATACTGCTCCGATATTTAATTATAGCACACCTAAAGGTGCTATTGAGGCATTACAAAATCCGAATTTAGCGGTGCGCAGGCATGCTTATTTAGCTCTAGTAGAAATGGATAAAAAAGCCATCCCTGTCTTGAACAAACTATGGCGCTCAACAACCAATCAGCGCATGAGGGCCAGGGCATTATGGATTTTATCTAAATCATCTGATTCAAAGAAATATTTAGATGAGGCCGCTAATGATAAAAATCCGGACATCCGTATTACTGCTTTAAGAGCTGCCAGACAAACGAAGTTAAATCCAATTGATTATGTAAAGCAATTGGTGAATGATTCTAATATGGAGGTTTTAAGGGAGTGTGCGATAACGCTAAGACATAATAAGACAGCCGAAGCAGCGGAACTTTGGGCTAAGCTGGCCATGAAACACAACGGAACTGACAGATGGTACCTGGAGGCCTTAGGTATAGGTGCAGATAAGCAATGGGATACCTATCTGGCGGCATATTTAAAAGAAACAAAAGATCCATTATCTAGTGCAGGAGGAAAAGATGTTATCTGGAGATCGAGAACGGCATTAGCCCTACCCTTTCTTGAAAAATTAGCATCCGATCAAAGCACTCCATTAGATAAAAGACTTAGGTATTTCCGTGCATTTGATTTTATTGAAGGCCCTCAAAAAACTAAGACTTTACTGTCGATGTTGGATAAAAACACCGACCTATCAACATCATCCATTATACTTAGCTTAATGGATGCTAAAGAGGTAACAAGTTCTCCCTTATCATTAAATGCCTTAAAAAAAGTGCTCGACTCAAAATCGGGAACATCAGAATACCTAAATCTGGTTGCCAAATATCAGATTAAAACAGAAGGTGCTAAATTATTAGAGATGGTAATTGCCAATGGAAATAATTCTGTTGGCGTTGATGCTGCAAGACTTTTAATTGAGCTTAAAGATACTGAACGCATTAAAGAGGTAATTAAAAATAAAGACATCAATAAAACAGCCCCTATTTTTGAAGCACTTGGTGCTGTGGGTAATAAAGAATCTATTGGTATACTTTCTGGTGCGGTAGCAAGTTCATCTTATGATAAATCGTTACGTCAGAAAGCTGCTGAAATGATGGGAAAAAGCCGGATTGGGCAAACCAGAGTCCTGGAAATGCTAAAAACCAAGGCTTTTGCTGCAGATTTAATTCCTTTTGCTGTAAAAGGTGTAAGCGGATCTGGGGTTAAGGGATTGTATGAGGAAGCAAAAACTTATTTACCAGGTTCTAATGCAGATGAAGCGAAAAAGGGCACCATGGTAACTTTTAATGAAATTATTGCTTTTAAAGGAAATGCATTAAAGGGAAAAGCTGTTTTTAACAAGGCCTGTTTTATATGCCATAAAGCAAATGGACAAGGATTAGACTTTGGACCAAACTTATCTGAAATTGGCGCTAAGCTACCAAAAGAAGGTCTTTTTGATGCTATTGTGAGGCCATCGGCAG
>NZ_CAMLHF010000232.1 GCF_946479715.1 uncultured Pedobacter sp.
AGGCGCTAACATTAACAATCCCCGTTCTAATGAGTGCAAAGATTATCAATTGTGTTGTACCCGGGCAAGCAAAAGCACCGGCTGTGTTAAATACACTAACCAAGCCAATATGTAGCGATTTTCCATCTACTATTTTACGAAAACATAACGGGGCAGTACTTTTCCTTGATACCGATAGCAGCAGATATATTCAGTAGTAAAAGGTGTTTAAAAATCGCGTCAGTGTAACTTTTTTCTACAAGCTTATTGGGAATTCCGGTAAGTACAATTTCTATTCAGATATATGTTAGCGCTAGTGCATTACTTTATCATAGAGACTTTTTAATTGCACATCACCAAAACCATAAATGCTTTCTCTGTTCCCAAATTCTTTGAACACTTCATGAAAATCAGTAGAAATGTTTTTCGTGATGTCTTCAATAACTCTTTCAGGTCTTCCTTTTGTACCATCTTTTGGAAAGCGGTCAACATGAGCCTTTACTACTTCTTGTAAATACGGAAAAACTAAAGATTGATGCTTTGAAAGATTTGTTAACTCTTCAAAATTGCTGTTTTTGTAAGCTTTCCACAACTGTTGCCCTAAATTTATGTCGGCTTCACTTAAAGGAATTCTATTCGCATAACAAACTTTAAGTTCATCTGAATTTGCTGGTCCAAAGCCATTCCAAAAGTGCTTACTGGTTTTGTCTAAATAAGAAGTATGAACAGCAAAGACTTTTTTCTTTATTGGCAAGCTATTTATAATTGAAATAACAAACCACATATTTACCTGACAAAACAGGTCATACTCAAACCAAAGATTAAACGCTGAATTATCAGGCGCATTTATTATTTTTTCAAATTCTTTTACAACATAATTATTGTACTCGGCTTCTGCTATTCCGATGTATTTGGCTCTTGATCGCCAAAAATCATGAAGGTTGTCGCCTGATAATTCTCCGTCAATAAGACCTTCTCTAACAACAATAATATCCCCTTCAATTTTTGTGTCTGGAAAACTAAAAGCAAGGGAATCGCCGTTTAATATATTATACACCATAACTGTAAGGTTTTTTTGATGCTTCTTTATATTGCAGATATAAAGATAAAAAAAATGGTTGAGTCACTTAAGAACTAATCTCAAGCTTATAGCCTTTGCCGCGAATAACAACAATTTTGATGTTCGGATCAATCTCCAATTTTTTTCTAAGTTTTGATATGAACATATCCAGGCTGCGACCTACAATAACACCTTCATCTTCCCATATCTCTTTTTGTAGCCGACTTCGCTCTATAGTCTCGTTAGGAGACGAGGCGAAAATGTGCAGTACCCGGGTCTCCGTTCCGGTGAGGTCCATTGTCTCTCCATTTATCATGAGCTTGCGATTCTTGGCATCGAACAACATTGATCCCACATTGAATGTATCAATCTGCTGATTGGTAGATAAGGCCTTCCGCGGTTTAACAGATCTCAAAAAGATAAAACCAACAATCGCTAAAAATGACAGACCACCCAAAAAATATTCATTCTTTGCTACATTTATGCCCGTCGGTTTAAATTTGATATTGATCATGTAACATGCTCTAGGTTGCCTTCTTCCTAAGCATGCTACAATATCATCTTTCTTATTTTTCGATATCGCGTATCCATAGGCTATACTGGCATTGCCACAGTTCATTACGTTAACAACATAATCACGTGCCAGCGGGTCTTTGGCCAACAAACGCTGAATAGTATTCACCAGGGAATCGGGTTGAAAAGTAAGATCATTCTCAAACCTGATCTGGTATTCATTTTCTGCGATCTTTTTTACCGGGAGTACTCTTGATGTACTGTCGCCAGACTGTAAGAGTATTTCATGTCCGATCCCGCGGAGCAAAACTTCTCTTCTGGCTATATCAAAGTCGTCACTGCCGGTCTTGCTAAAAGCCGCGCAGATTACAGAGATGAACAAGAGTAATAACAATCCGCACAGGTACTTGCGTTTCCCGGACAGAAGATTTCGGCCAACATCCATAATGTCAAGATTTTATTTACAAAGTTTACATTTTTATTTGCAATCTAAGTTGTTCAGACTGAAATATATCAAAGTAATTTCGCTGATTCTATCCATATCTACTCATTTTTACAGCAGGCTGTTAATTACTTTTTTCAACTCCTCATTTCCAGGGAAGGCTGTATGTTTTTTGATGAGCAGACCCTTTTTATCAAATATTAGATATGACGGAATATATTCGAACTGGAATTGGTTCATTACGTATTCCCATTGAGAGCCTTTTAGGTAATAATGTTCACTACCTATACCTTTGATTTTTTCTTCCCAAAGCTTTCGGGGTGATGACCCGTTTGTTAAATACACAAATGCGACGTTCTTGCCATGAAACTCAGCCTTTGTACTCCTAAATTCCGTCATTGCATCGAGGCAAGGTCCACACCATGTGGCCCAAAGGTCGATAAAAACAACTTTGCCCTTATGTTTAGCGACAATGGTTTCTATGACTTTATCGTCCGAAACTGATGAGACGTCGTTTATAACGACGGGTGACTTGAATTTGTCTAATTCAGCTACTCGTTGGTTTTTTCGAAATAAGATTTTTGCAATTTCTCCGTTTTTCCAATAGGCTGAAATATGCTGTTTTTGCTTTTCGCTCAGCGGTCTTACTTCTTCAGTTAGTTGTCTGCCATAGGCATTAGCCACTAAAATATCGTAATATTGGCCATCCTCGAATCCGACTAAATCGGATAAGATCGTTTTTACTTTGGCTAACCAAGAAGGAATATCGCTTTCTCCAATCTTAGGGAGCCCTATTATTTCATTTTGAAGGATTTCTTTTTGAAATTTCAGGAATTCAGAACAAATCAGATATTGTGGATCATTAAGATTGAAATCTTTCAAAAAGCGATAATACGACCTATCAATCTTTTGGATAGCAGGTTCGTTGATCTCGTCCTGAGTGACGTTTTGATAATTATGCCTCATCGATCCTTCGTAACCAAAGACATTTCCTCTATATATAAATAAACGAAAATCCTTAGACAAAACTCCTTTCAATTCTTTTGATATTAATGCATCTTTATTTAAAATCTCTAATCTTTCCGATACACTAGTTTTGGCATGATTCAGAAAATCTTCCGAACTTTTATCATATAGACTTCTCGGCGCCCTATTTGGCATATATTCAATCATTTCACGTATTGCCCCCAAGCTTTGGGTCATATCATTTTTGGTCATACCGGCAGGTGTAACGTCAATATTTTGGAAATCAAAATCCGAATTGTAAGCAATATCAATGTTGGTAACACCACCGCTTGTCAATTTAACAAGTAGGGATTTATATGGCTTTAAACTTGTGTATATTCCAATCAGAGAAATATCTGTTTCTACATCAACATCAATAGAGAACTTCCCTGATTGGTCAACAAGGGCTTTATATTGAACTTGCTCCCCAGAAATTGGATGAGAAATAAAAATATGTACATAAATGCCATCCTTGCTTGTGTCATTCGGACTTGTTATTCTTCCTGTTATTTTAGATGTGCCTGCTACAATAGTAGGGGTACCCGCTACCCGGTTATCAGACTGCTTACATGATAGCAAAAACAAAAGGCTGAATAGACAAAAAAGATTTTTCACGAGCGTGGGTTATACCCTTAAGGTAGTTTTTTGGTTTATGGAAAACAAGTAATTTTTTAAGTAACTCATGATCCAGCTAACTTTGGAAAGGCCTATTTGGTGCAGCGTATTGATTTTGCGATGTAATCATTTTTTATTTTCATCCTGCCTTGTTCTTCAAATGATGGCTCATCCTTATAAAAATAACGATCGCAGCGATAAAAATAATCACTGTTTTGGGAATAAAGGGATTCGTATAACGGATCCCTCTATGTTATTACCCGTTATCGGGAGTAGAAATTTATGCGTGCAAATTCCTGCTCCTGAGCTGAGCTCCTATTTTCGAATGTTCTTGACCTATTCATATTTAAGGGCTTGTAATGGATTTGCTATGGCACTTTTGTGGCCTTTTAGGCAGATGGTGAATATGGTATTCAAAGTTTCCCAGTCATTTTTGCATGAGGTAATAAGATATGGGGATAGTTAACGAAAAACAGAAGCAAAGTCACGTAGTGCATAATCAGGAGACACTCGTGTACCGGTCGGCGTTTGGTTTCCATTCTCATCTGTCAAAACAGGCGAGATTGAAATTAGCATACTTGCTCCTGGGATTGGTGCTGCACTATCCAATAATAACGTAACATAGAAGTTCTCGGGGTCGGCAATATCGACATTGTCCATTTTAGTATATGGCAGTTCTTTTGTGCCTGTTTTATAAACTTTAAATACATATGCTTTTAACTTTCCGGCTTCAGGTTGGATTGGTGGAAGCTCATAAAAGTCACTGAATTTATTAGTTACGTTTGTGACTAGTTTAACAGATTCATAAGTTGTGACCCTAGGTCTCGTGGTGGTCGTCACCTGTTCAAAAAACTCAATATCTACTGGTCCACCGTAAAAATCTACAAAGTTTGTGCTGAACTGGAGCCTAAATCCACAATTATTAGGATTTGAAACGGGGGTAAGCTCCAGATTGTCTGTTAAGGTGGTGCCATCATAAAAAATCTTTTTTTCTTGCGTGAAGGGTTCAGCTTGAATATTAAATTTACCCACAGCTTTTCCGTCTGCTTTTTTCCGTACAAGGATTTCATCACCGGTGTTGAGATATGCGATACTTGTCCCGTCTCCTGGATTTCGGAATGAATCATCAATCGCCTGAATGATACTCTTGCCATTCACGATAAATTCGAGGGTATCAGTCATTACATATCCTTTGATCTGCAATTTTACAATGTTTTTTGTTTCTTGCAAGAGGGATTCTTTTTTACACGCGAAAAGGGTCAGCAGTAGGAATAAAAAGAAGAATGAGTATTTTAATTTTTGCATAAAAAATAATTGTATTAATTTTTCAAATGAGCGCGTTCCTGTGGAACACGCTCATTGAATCTTATTGAATGAATTTTATAATTAATAATTGAATCTGATCCAAGACAATGTTAACCAAAGGTCTACGCCATTGTCAGCACCTCTTCCGGCGCTTGTTCCAGACGTAACCCAATCCAATCCTGGACGGTTAGCATACCATGGGTTTATCATTCCGAAGCTAGCAGCAGTTGCACTTACTGCTGGTAGAATCCTTCCAGTTCCTGCAGGTGAGCCCACTAAACCGAAATTAAAGCCATGAATACTTGTGTTGCTGATGTTTGAATTCGCAACATCGCCTCCGGTAGTACCTGAATCAAAAGTAACCCCTGTTTTAAATCCGGTTACCACAGCATTGTTCATTCTGATTCTTGAACCACGACGAACGCGGGCGCCGTTTAAGTAACCAAGTCCAGTTGCTCCTGCAGCAGTTTGTGTTCCAATTACACTGAACTTATCTAATCGTGGATTAGTTCTTGGAATCAGGTTGAACGAAGCACTTTCAGCTGGGGAATTATTATCTGACTCAATACCATTTGAATCGCTGTTAGGACTTGTACCACTATGGCTGCTTGTTCCGTCAGCTAATGACAGACCGAAAGTGATCGTGCCATTAAAACCGTTATCAAAGTCAAATTGATCATCATCAGAACCTAAAGCAACAAGGTAAGAAGGGCTAACAGATCCGCCGAAGAATTCAAAACCATCATCTTTACCATAGGCAGTTTGAACGTGATCAATCGTAGTTCCTGTTCCAATACCACCCAAAGTAAGCCCGTTCACTTCAATATCAGGAGCTAATGCAAATCCTGCATATTCTATACGTACAAATTGAAATTCTCCGCGGTTGTCATTTCCGGTAGTGCCACCATAGTGAAACTTCGCTAGGTCAGGTAAGCCTTCAATTAGCTTATTGGCAACATTTACGGTATCGTTACCCAAGATAATCACACCACCGAAATCACCAGGATTAGGAGTAGTGTTCGCTAAGCCATCCAATAAATAACGGCTGGTAAATACAATTGGATTCGCAGCATCACCCACAGCATGGATTTTACCGGTTTTTGAAACGACCAATACACCATTAGCTGGAGGATTTGCACCACCCGGATTAACGGTTGATTTGATGTAAGTACCAGCTTCGATGGTTAATGTTCCACCTGTTACGGTTACAATCCCGTTAATTTCCCAAATATGGTCGTTATCCCAAGTGGTATTGGCAGTGATGTCACCTGCAGGCACTGAAACAACTGGCAAACTTGTAACAGAAGTTGGATAATCTGCGGCAGCGGTACTGCGGTTATCGAAACTGTCCGATCCAGGGTTTGCCTCTTTTTTGCATGACGAAAAAGAAACTGCAGCAAAAGCGATAATGCTTAACGCAGTACTTTTTTTAAGACTTTTAAGTGAACTCAATTTTTGAAGTGGCTCAACCACATTGTTTTTAATGAAGGAGCTAATGATAGCGAATGATTTTTTTAACATAACTTATAAGTTTGACAGGATCTTATTATCACCTGCTGTAAATGTTGTTTTTTAGTCGAGGTTGTTTCTATATGGGTGTTGGGTGACTTTAATTCCTTTTGGGAGACGTCATTTTTTTACTTGACGTTTTAAACTCCAGTCAACAACCAGCATATATGTTTTTTTTATATCTTTGCAGCCAAATCTATTTGACATAAAGAGTTTCTGTTTCATGCCCTTGGCAACTTTACAGAGAGCTATAAATAATATTGGGGTTTATCCTGATTGCCGGTGAGTGAATCGGTTATTTAAACGAGGGGCGCCATCAAACTGCCCTTCGTTTTTTTTTCCAGCCAGTCAGGAAACCTTTTCGGTGGTTTCCTCCTTTCTTGTTAATAGTGATTTAACTTTTATTTCTACATTCATATGTATTCTCTTTAAAATGTATAAGTCAATGAAGTGCTAAACGTGCGGCCAAATTTTTGACTGAAGGTTACCATATCCCCGTTATCGTATTTGTTGCTAAAGCCAGGTTTTAACCGGAATGCGTTACTTATGTCAGAACTTGCTGGGTCAAAATCCGGGTTGTTTTCATAGCTGGCGGTATTGCGGTAAAATGAAGATGGAGCATTCAGCAGATTTCCGGCGTTGATTTTTACTTCAAATTTTTTGTTCATAAACCTGTAGCTCACCTGTGCATCAATTTGCTCCCGCGGCTTCTCGTATTCAATCTGCATCGGATTGTTGCCCACAATGTATGTTTTGTAGCCAGATTTGTTATACATCAGATTTAAGCTTAAGTGCTCTCCTGTATATTGCAGTCCGGCATTGATAAGGTAAGGACTTTGCCCATACATATATCGCTTGATTTTGCTGGTCAAAATCAAATCTGGCTGGCCTTCTTCTGGGTTTTTTGTAAGAAAAGTACTCCTTACCTCAGACTTCTGCAAAGTCAGGTTTCCATACACGGTTAAACCTTTCAATACGGTATTGTCGAAGAGTAATCCAAAATTTTTGCGCAATTCGAATTCTAATCCATAGACTTTGGCATAATCTGCACTTTTTAGGTAATACTGCGGATTGCCTGAAGAAATATCGAAATTAAGTTCTGCCGGCTTGTCGAACTTTTTGTAGAAGCCACCAACTGACATAATTTCTCCCAGGCCTGGAAACCATTCCGATTTAAAATCCCAGCTATCAATTTTTGTACTATATAAGCCCTGATTGC
>NZ_CAMLHF010000233.1 GCF_946479715.1 uncultured Pedobacter sp.
GGTTAACAGGACCTGGGATGAGTTTGTCGAGATAAGGAACCTGATCTATCAATAGAAAACCTGCTATGATCATGATCACCATTATTGCCGATTCGCTGGTCTGTTTTTTATTAATCAGCATGGCTAAGCCCATCAATACAACAGTAACCAGACTGGCTATCCAGATGTTCAAAAACCACACAGTTAATGTGTAAGTAATGATGGCAATGAGCATCATCATGAAATCACCACGTGAGAAAGAAAACAGTATGATAAATGTAAAACACACCACCATTGCAGGGCCCAGATCGCCCAGAACCAGGTACATCAGGATAGCAATGCCCATTGCCACAAGTGCAAATGAGAAAAAATACCATCTTTTTTGCCAGCTGCGGTATTCGGTAATAAAACGTTCATTACTTGCAAAAAAGCCTGCAAGAAATAAAATGATGGCATATTTAACGATCTCACTGGGTTGCACACCAAATAGATTTACTTTTACACCACTGCCCTCGGGACCGCTTCCGAAAACTATGGTTAAGGCCAGTAATGCCAATGCTAGTCCGGCCCATTGCCATCCATTTGCTTTTCCTGAGTTTTTATTAAGTACAAGCATCCGGTAAAACCTGGAGTCGACATTAAACTTCCGGAATTTAATGAGCATTAATATAATGATAGCGAAAACGCCCATGCCAAAAAAGACAAGGGTATCTTTTGCTAAAAAACGATCTCTTAATGGATCTTGTAAGCTGAGTAAGGCTATAAATGAAAAGCCCGTCATTAGCATAATGATAGGTAAAATAAGCTGGTCTGCCTGCGGAAACTTAATGCTTAACAGGAAATGCAAGAGGAAAAATCCTGCAAAAAAACTTCCGGTAATGATCCAGAACCACTTATTAAATTCATCTGGAGTACGTACTATTAAAGATTTTTCTTTCTTTAAGATTTTGAAGTCTCTTGCCGAAAAAAGTCTGATGGTATGTTGCGTTTGTTTAAATGTAAATGAAGCATCTTTTTGAAGCTCCTGTATGCCCTGTGATCTTCCGAATTGAAAACCGGGTTTTAGAGGCAACAGTTCAAAAGCCTTGTCTTCCGGTAAGTTTAAAAATGCAAATTTTCCATTGGCATCTGTTCGCACATATGATGTTAATCCTGCTGATTTTACCTCTACCTCATCATCAACATAAGCACTATCCTGAGGTACTATCATTTGTAGCTTTATCAGAACGCCGGATACAGCTTTGTTGGCCGTGTCTATAATCTTACCAGATATGCTATGCACCCCGAGTTTAAGATCAGTTTGTGCAGGTAGTTGAGGCGGGTGGTTTCTTTCCTGAGTAAAACGCAAAGAATCATCTCCCGTATACCCAAGCAACGCGCGTGAGTCACTAGCTCGTTTCTTGAAATTTTGTCCGCCTGAAGCGAAAGCATAATCCGCCTCAACAAAGAATTTGCTTTTATTCAGCTCCCCAACGTTATCAAGCGGTTCTTTAAAAGATTTAACGCCTTTTGCAACTGCTTGTTCTATAAGGTTGACATCCTTTTTGTCTTCAAAATAATAGCCCTTTTCAAGTAAGGTTCTTATAAGTTCACCCGGGTTTTTAGCATTCAGGTTCATCATGGTTCCATTGTCTAAACGGACACCCACGTCAGCAAAATTGCGCTGTAATGTATTAAAAAGTGTAAAGAATAATGATCCTAATACGATGGTTATCAGTATAATAAAAGCACGCTCTATTTTCCTGCTCTCCATACTAATGACTTCCAGTGGTTGGTAATGAATCTGTTTTAAAAGAACTGGCAGGTATTTTTCCCTGGATATACATGTTCTGAGGCAAATTATAGGTAGCTTCTATAGAATTAACACAGTTGTTAAACCTCACATTTTTTAGCTGCAGTACATTGTTTTGGGATAATATGGCTGTATGGAAGTTTTCAAATGTAATGTTCTCTAAAAACACATATTTGCTGATGGGTTTAATAGAAACAGCACTGCCTTTATATGCAGAATCACTTCTGATGATAATAGGCGTTTTAGCAATGATGAAAAGCGTATCCTTATTAAAATGTATATCCTCATTAAGTATGATTGGCGATTTGAACAGAGAATCGGAAATGATTAGTGTGTTCCCAACCAATTTGTTTATAGTGTCCTGAAGTTTTGCTTCCTGCTCATTGCGGACCGGTTGCAAAGCTGTCAGCTTTTGTTGCTTAATGGCATTTGAACGGACGTTATTTTGCCATAGCAGGTAGAGCGCGAATGCCAGAAAAACAATGCAGAGTACAGACAACAGCGTTACCAAACCCTTATTGCTTTTCTGTACCACAGGAATAGCAACAGGAGTAATCTCTTTTTGCACCGTAACCTCTTTAGGTGTAACTGGCGTTATAGCAGGCCGGTGGTTAACAATTGGTTTTGGGCTTTCTACTTTTGCAGCAGGTTTTGTTGCCTCATGTACCAGCGATTGTTTATCGTTTTTAACCAAAACAACAGTGATGTTGTCGCGTCCACCATTATTGTTAGCTGCTTGTATAAGCTCAGTTCCTTTTTCTTGTAAAGTGGTCTTTTTTATTAGAATATCTGTAATGCCTTGCCTGTTAACCATGTCAGACAGGCCATCGCTACAAAGTAACAACAAATCACCAGGAAGGAAAGGGGATTGGCCGGTTTCTATATAATCGTCCTGTGCTGCTATTTTTGCACCAAAACCCAAAGCTTTATTAATCTCATTACGTTTGGGATGACTCATGGCCTGTTCTTCGGTAAGTCGGCCGCTATCTTCCATGAAGCCTACAAATGATTGATCTTTTGATATTTTAACCAATGATCCATCGCGAAGTAAGTACAGCCTCGTATCACCAACATGTGCGTAATAGAGCAGGTTTTTTTGAAGATCGATAACTGTTAGCGTAAGTACACAGGCCATGTTTTCATGTTCCTTAACTTTTTGCTTTTCAGCCATAATTTGCCCGTCGGCAGCAATTATAGCATCCTTCATCAGTGAAGGCAAATCTTTACGCTGACTGTTCAGATGTTGTAAAATTGATTGTCTGGCAATTGCTGAAGCAATCTCGCCTCCAGAATAACCCCCAACCCCATCTATCACACAGGCAATAACGAGATCGTTTGCTGCCGTAGTTTCGGCAATAAAGGTATCTTCATTATTGTCTCTTACTTTTCCTGTATCGGTTAGTCCAAAGTAATTTCTATCCATTTTATTTGGGCGAATTTTTAATGTCTCTAAAATGTGCGATCAATAAAATGATGCATATAATGAATAACGCTATAGATAAGATATGCGACATATATTAGGATTTAAATATGTTAACACCAATAATTCCATTCAATATAAGTCGTGAGTTAACAGGTAGTTCTGACCATTTAGGCCCGGTAATGTCACTTCTTTCAATTAGATTTTCGTTTAAAATAGTCTTTTCACCAAAAGAGGCTACATAGAACTTATCTTCGGGTCTGTTATACCTGATTTTAAGATGAGGAGTATTTACCCACTCAGACGGAATCCTGAAAATATGACTTTCTTCTCTTGTTTCTTCGTTTCCGGAAACTACTATATCATCTGCTTTCATCAGGTATTCTAATTTCTGTCCGGAGTAAGCTTTATCGGGAATAGTAGTTTCAAAACGGGCCAACACCACTCTTTGGCTATCATTTATTGTCTTTTCTTCCGGCTTCTGTATATCTACATAAGGGATCTCATAATATCCTTCGCTATAGAAAATAAAGTCTTTTAAAATATCATTGTTAATGTCAAATGTTTGGGCCAATCCAGTTTGCCGGGGTATAAAAGTAACCCTAAGGTTTTCTTCTTTTTGCGTACTGTCTGGTAGTAGTTTTCCTATAAAACTAATGTCGCCTGGTTTATAATCCGGATGAGATACAAATCTGAATACCCATTTATTGCTTGATGGTTCTACTTTTTTGCCATCTGCAACCTGTTTGTTTAATATTTCATAAAAGTTGTCTACAGATTCCTGCGATATTAAGCCAAGAATCCCTTTCTTGTTATCTATAAACTCACGATAATCGTCGGGATTAAGGCATATAATAAATTCGTGATAAAAAACCACCCGTTCCGCAAATGACAATTCTGAAATGGATTTCCGAAATTCTTCGATGATATATTTATAAACCTGGTTAGGTGTAAGTGGTTTCGACTTGCCCGATGATGTGGTTCCATTATTAGTTAAGAACCAGTCCTGGATGCCCATGCGTTGCCAAATAGAAGGTTTTGTACTCATTTATAATTGCTGTAATAAATATTAGATCGAAAGATAAGGAAAAAAAACATTGCCAAATGGCCGTTTATAGATTTAACAATTACAACGATGATTTTGTGTTGGGAGTATGAAGGAGTTGGTTAACTTTGCGGGAACTTATGAAATTATCTGTTTTCTTTCCATTTACCCCTCTCTTTATTTTGTTTTCCGGTTTTCAGCTTTTTGCACAGCAAGATACAATTGACTGTGTGAAAGTACTTGATACTGAACCCTATTTTGTTAAGCATAAAACTGCGGAACAAGATGTAATGCTGAAACGTGATATAGAGATTTTAAAACACTGTGGTAATTTTGATAGCATTGACAATGAGTTTTTTAAAGGGCCAATATTAGGCGCCTTAATGCTGGATCAGGTAAGATTGGGGAAACCGGCTACCTACAGAACGCTGATCGAGATGTTGACCGTTTTTAGAGAGACGGCATCCTATAAAGATTTTGCTGAAGGCATGGTATTATATAAAAACCTAAAAAGGAAGAAGGTAAATCTGGAAGAATGGGAAACAGATAAAGAGCTGTTCGTAAGAATGGGTTTTACGGTTAATGACCTGGAAGATTTTAAGGTATTTCTAAGTAAGCCGGAACATATTAAGCTTACCTATGGCGAAGCCTTAACTCAATACATGGCGGAAATTGAGGCCATGAGTGTCGACAAATAAGAATGCGGATAATTTGTAGCGTTTTTAATAGGTTTTACGTTTAGTGATTAAAAGGATACTTATGTTTAAGAAAATAGCGATGCTTGTGTGCGGTGTAGGGGTAATACTTCTGACAGCGTGTGATAAAACAGATAATTCAAATTGTCAGGATAAGATTTGCGATGAAAGTTTTGCTACTTTGGTAGTGAAGTTTGTAGATAAAAATGGAGAAGGAGTAGCTGTTGATAATTATAGTGCTGTAAACCAACGTACAGGCGATACTTTAAGTGTGGCGACAAGTGATATCAATTCTGAAACAGGTATTTATATTGTGGCTAGCGACCGACATATCAGCAAACTTTCAGAAGGTGGAGATAGTGTTAAAGTTACCGGAACTTATACCAAAAGTGCCCAAACCAAGTCGGCAATTATAAAGGTAAAAGGAGGGAATTGTGCCTGCCATATATCAAAAATTGATGGACCTGAGCAAATTAAGTTTGATTAATTTGCCGATAAGCAACGTATTCCCCCCTTTTTAGCAGATCTTATTTGTCTGCTTTAATTTCTACTCGTCTGTTTAAGACTCTTCCTTCTTCAGTAGCATTTGAAGTTACAGGCTGGCTTTCGCCAAAACCTTTAACGGTAAAGTTAGATGCATTTAAACCTGCATTAACAAGATAAGACTTAACTGAATTCGCTCTGTCAACAGACAAAGACATGTTTCTTTCCGGAGTTCCTTCTGCTGAAGAGTGACCATTTAAGACAAATTTGGCTGTAGGGTCCTTTTTAATTTCGACAACGGCTTTATCTAAAATTGGGAAAGAAGCCGTTTTTAACACATCAGAGTTAAATTCAAACTGAATGTTTTTAAAGTTAAAATCTGGTTCTGGTGCCGGAGCAGGTTTTTCAGGCTCTGGTGCTGGAGTTGGAGCAGGTTTTTCTGGTTCTGGTGCCGGAGCTGGCTTCTCTACTGGAACCGGGTTTGGTTTCGCTACTACTTTCTTTGTTTTACACGAATACATCGAGACTGACAAAAGCCCGATAACTGCAAGGAGCGAAATTGTTTTTGTAATTTTCATTTGAGTTTTATAAAATTTAGTTCATTTGTTATGTGCACAAAAGGTATTAATTATATCTTAAAATGCAAATATAATAACACACTAATAACGCGACTTATATTAAGAACGTGTGTTCTGTATAAATTTATTTAAAAAATGAGGTGGTGGCATTCCATAAATCCCTTCTTAAGCAAGCCATCTTGAACGAACTTTTGCGCCCTTTATTGTCAGATTTTAGCTAGGTGTTAATGGGTTGTTAAATAATTGCTTCAAATACATTTATTTGGGCTTTTTTGTGTTTGTTCTTTTTGTTCACTTTTGGGTTTTTGGAGGTAATCAGTCTTTATAGTTGTAATTTTGGGCATACAAGAGCGTAGGATTATTGCTTTTCATTGTGTTTTTTAAAATGTTGTTGAAATATTTGATTGAAAACGCATAATTTTCTTGATATAGAGCTACTTTGAATAAAACCATGGTACTTTTCTGTATAAAAATCCTGCTTCTGTAGAATATCTTAAGTGATATTCGAAGAATACTCGAAGTTGAACCCTAATCATCCCTCAACAACATGAAAACTCCCATTATTATTGGAATAACTCCATTTGAACAACCTGATGTAAATCTTGCTTGTGCGGTGTCAAATGCGAAGGCGTTTCCTGTGCTTCACCTCGGAAGAGATAAAGCCGTAGCTGCTGATGCATTAGAGCAGTTGTCAAAAAAATGTTCGAAAGGATTTGGCGTGTGCCTATCGGACGATCTTAAGGACGTCATTTTTCCTGAACAGGTTACTATGGTTATCCTGCCTTATGGAATACAATTCACCAGACAAAAACAGGTTAAGCTGTTTTATCAGGTTTGCAATGTTGAAGATGCTAAAAAAGCCAGGGCCGAAGGTGCTGATGGCATCATAGTAAAAGGTAATGAAGGTGCCGGTAAGGTTGCCTATGAATCATCATATATACTATTTCAGCGCATTGTTAAAGAAGTTAAAAATATAGATATATATGTTCAGGGTGGTGTTGGTGTACATACTGCTGCTGCTTTAATTGCATCTGGTGCTGCAGGAGTTGTATTGGATAGTCAACTTGCATTGTTCCCTGAATGCAGCGTTCCAACTGCCATAAAACAGATCTGCGAAAAACTAAGTGGTAACGAGACCAGGCTTATTGGAGATTTTCGGGTATTGGTCAGACCGAATTCACCAGTACTTTTTGAAGATGCTACAGAGAAAGATCTTGAAGCCTATTTAAGTGGTTTTGATCTGGAGCGCTCATTCCTCCCTATGGGGCAGGATATTGCTATTTCTGCAGATCTTGTAAGCCGGTATAAAAAAATAGACAAGTTAGTATTTGGTATCCGCGAAGCTGTTCACGGACATCTTAATCAGGCTAAATCAATCAACGTGATTAGCGTTGACAATGCATTGGCAAGAGATTTAAATATTACCTATCCGATAGCACAAGGGCCTATGACAAGGGTTAGTGATGTAGCACCTTTTGCTAATGCTGTAGCTGAAGCGGGGGCATTGCCTTTTGTTGCACTATCATTGTTAAAGGGAGATCG
>NZ_CAMLHF010000234.1 GCF_946479715.1 uncultured Pedobacter sp.
CAGCTGATATTGCCGTACTTGATACGATTAAATCTTATACTTATCATGATTTCCTAAATACTTCAGAGCTTTTTTTTGTTTTGTTGGTTTTTTCGCCTTTAATCATGATTTTTTTATTCAGTTAATGGGTTGGGGCTATTGATGTTCATCATCCTTTTAGCGGAAATTTTAACCAACATTATCAAAGCCTTTTATAAATCAAAAACATTTTCACTTCCTGTGGCTTTGAATCTTTTCTGGATCAAAAACTGTTATGAGGTGGGATACTTGTATCAAAGTTTATTAAGCGGCAGACTGTTGGGGTTTGGAGAGCGCATTGAAATGGGGTTTAATAAGGAAAACCCCAGCTGGTTCAGATTAAATAAATGGAAGCTCATAAAAATGATCCTTCTATTGGTGCTTTTTATTATAACTCGTTTATAATTCCATTTTTACAACGAATAGTCTTTTTTCTGACAGCGTTGAGATATTTTTTGAAATTAACGTCTTCATTATGTCGCGAATTTATTCGATGATACAGATGAAAACAAACTGCTTTTAATTTTAATTGCCTTTGTCTGATTCCAAGATTTGTTAGTCTTGCAGCGAGTTCAATATCTTCATGGCCCCAACCTTCCAGGTCATTGTTGTAACCATTTACAGCAATAAAATCGTGCTTCCAAAACGAGAAATTACAGCCCCTCAGATTGTTGGATCGAAAATGATTGCCTTTAAAGAAGCCTGAAAAAATAGGTAAATAACTAGCATTTATTTTACTGCCTACTCCTTTGGTTAAGGAACTGATGCGAATGTTCTTGGTACTTATTATGGTGTTGGTTAAGTCTGCTGAAAGCATTGATCTGCTTCCCTTTATATAATAACCATGCTGAGCTTCCTCGATATGGTCGGCAATAAATTTTGGATGTAAAATAATATCGCCATCTATTTGTATTATGTAATTGCCAGACGCCGAAGAGATAGCCCTATTCATAATAATGGTTTTTCTGAAACCAAGATCTTCTTGCCACAAATGTTTAACTGGTACTTTTACTCGTTGTTTAAATTCTTCTATTATTGCTTTTGTCCTGTCGTCTGAGCCGTCATCGGCAATAATTATTTCATTTGGGAATACCCTTAAATTCAAAATGCTCTTGAAAACGAGCTCGAGTGCCTTTGGCCAATTATATGTAGATATAACAAGAGTTACAGAGATTTTGTTATTCATTACTATAAGTATTTGTCTATACCAGATTCACAATAAACTTTTTTAAGCGCTATAGTCTCCTTAAATAACATTTCGTTTTCTGCTAAAGAAGCTCTGGAATTTTCCTTATGGTAGATATGAAATGCAATGGCACCCAGTTTAAGAAACCGTTTTTGTAACCCGATGTTTAATAATCTGGCAATAAACTCCTTGTCCTCCGGTCCCCATCCAATAAAACTTTCATTATACCCATTTACTTTTATGGCATCAGAACGCCAGAAGGCCATATTGCATCCATGAATTTCATATAATTCGGCACCTTTAATTTTGTATTTTTTTTCAAATAGGGGCCATAAAAAGGGGATACGTACAACGCTAAAAAAATTGGCTATGTTTTTACTAAAGATATTAATTTTCGAAACTTTTTTGCTGATTAGCTTAGCTGAGAGCGCTTTATTTATATAACCGCGACTTGCCCTTACAAATGTGCCAGGCACAGCGAAGTTTATATGATCTTCGATAAACTTCCTGTCAATAATGATATCGCCATCTATTTCAATAATATAGTCGCTCTTTGCACCTGCAATAGCTTTATTTAAAATAAGGGTTTTTCTAAACCCAAGATCTTCCTGCCAAAAATGTAATACAGGAATCTTGAATAGTTTTTTGTATTTTTCAATTATTGTTTTAGTCTCTTCGGTAGATCCGTCATCAGCAATGAGAATTTCATCGGGCATTTTAGATTGCTTTAAAACACTAGATAGGACGAGGTCCAATGCTGCGGGCCAATTGTAGGTAGAAATTAATAAAGCAGCCGTAATTTGTTTTTGCATTAGGTAGATTGGGATAAAGGCACAAATTTACAACTTATGTGCCCTAATTTATAATTCAATGAAATTTGCTCCTTTCTTATATAGTATTGGCGTGTGAATTTATTCGGGTTTTAATACGGTTGATGAGACCTGGAGTTTTTTCCAGTGATTGGATTTCTTTTCATACAAGAAAAACTTTGCCAGTTTATACTTGTCTTTAAGATATGGTGCATATTCAACTCCGAATGTTCTATGTGGGATGTTTGGATCCTTTGATAAACATTCATTGATTGCGGCTGTATATACGGTAGGTCCAGTCATCTTATGTACGTCATGAGGGAATTCGTTCTTTCTGATGTTCTCAAGCATCAGCTCCATGGTTCTTTGAAGGAATGGGTGACCAGGTTCATAAAACAATGCCCATTGTACATAGCAAATAGGATTCTTTTCAGGTGATAATACTGCTACATCATCGGGCCTAATAAATTGATTAAAATTCTGTTTAACATTACAGTCAATATCTAAATATATACCGCCTTTTTTTAATAAAATAGCGTACCTAAAAAAGTCTGCTTTAGCTGCGCCGATATTTAGTTTTTGATATAGTTTAAATGTTTCATCATCAAACTCATCTGAGAGAAATTTCTCGATCCTTTCATCGTCATAAAATTCATACTGATAGTCAGGATTTCTTTTGAGAAATTTAAAGATATGCCAACGCGTAATTAAAGGCAGGTTCTTTGATTTGAAAGTTTGATGTATGATTTTTGGTATTGGCATTTTGGCGCAAAAAAAGATGTTACTAATAACTGGTTAAATAATGAATAAATTCTATTTCTTTGTACCAAAGATAGTTTATTAATGGATACCAATTATCCCCTTTTAAAAGGAATTGAGCAGGGAAATTTTTTGGCTTTGGCGAGAGCTTTAACATTGGTTGAAAATGATATTGCTCCCTCTGCAGATATTTTGCGGATGCTTAATGTTAAGTCGGCAGTTCCGATAATAGGAATTACCGGGCCTCCGGGTGCAGGGAAAAGTACACTTGTAAACGCAATAACAGAAGAGTTTGCTAGGCAGAATAAAAAAATAGCCATTCTGGCAGTCGACCCCACCTCTCCATTTAATTTTGGTTCATTGCTTGGCGATCGTATAAGAATGGCTCAGCAGTTCAACAATCCTAATGTATATATCAGATCTGTTGCAACAAGGGGCGCATTGGGGGGAATCTCCGCAAAAACTATAGAGATGATTGATGTGATGCGGGCGGCTAACTTTGATATGATTATTGTAGAAACGGTTGGGGTTGGACAGTCTGAAATTGAAATTGCAGGGCTTGCCGATAAAACCGTGGTTGTTTTGGTCCCAGAATCAGGAGATGAAATCCAAAGTATAAAATCGGGAATAATGGAAATAGCTCAAGGGTTTGTTGTGAATAAAGCAGATCGGGAGGGTGCAGATGTTTTTACTAACACCTTGAAGAAGTTAGTTTTGCATCACCAGATTCCGGTTTTTAAAACCGTTGCAGATAAAAAGGAAGGTATAGATGAACTCTGCCAATGGTTGACAATGCCTGTTCAATCTGATGGGAAACGGAAGGCATCGTTACTGGCTGAAAAGGCATTTAAGATCATAACGCACTATCGAATGAAAAATGTTGATAAAGTTAAACTTCATTCGGAGATGGTAAAAGCATTGAAAAGACCAGATTTTAACATTTATAAGTTTACTGATCAATGGATTTAGGTGATTTTGTCTTAAAAACAGGACTTTTCTGTATACAGGATTAGGACAATATTTGAAAAATGTTAATTGTTTTTGGCAACATATAACTTTTGTTTTACATGCTGAAATTAGAATGTCGGATTGTAAAAGTGATCTAGGTGGCTGTAGACGCTGTTTTTGTGCTTTTTATGCTGTAATGAATTGAGGATTCATTTTTATTGATATTTTTTTAATACAAAACATAAATACTATTCGTATTATGTTTGCATAATTGTCGGTATTTAATAAATTTGGAACAGAGTTTGTACAAGTGTTTTGAGAAATTAAAAATTTGTTTAATTTTGCTACACAAAAAAAACATACAATTAAAATTTGTTTAACCTTAAAAAAGAAAATTATGAATTATTCTACTTTAAAAAAGAGTCTAGCAGTTTCTTTTGTTGCGTTGATGGGAGTAACCTCTCTAGCTAACGCTCAAGATTCTACTGGAACTTCTTCTTCGGCCAAGGTATTTGGTGGAAGGGGTCAGTACAGATCTTGGTCTTTCGGAATCAACGGGGGTGTTTTATCTCCATTTGTTGCTATCGGTGGTACTAATGATTTCAATAAGATGGACGTAAACTTAGGTTACGGTATCTCATTAAGAAAACAATTAGGTCATGCATTTGGTATTGAAGGTAACATTTTCCGTGGAAAAGTATCTGGATCAAGCAAAAACGCTTCAGTTTCTCCTAAGGAATTTGAAACTGAAATTGGCTATGCTGCTGACATCAGAGGTGTTGTTAACGTTGCTACTGTTGACTTCTTACGTCGTGAGAACTCAGTTAACTTCTTCGTTACTGCTGGTTACGGTTTAATCGCTTATGCTCCTAAAGTTGATGGTATTGACTGGAAAGATAAAGCTATAGGTGATGTTAATGACAGACACGATGCTAAAACTTATGTTAAAGAAGCTTATATCCCAGTTGGTGCTGGTGTTAAATTCAAAGTTTCTGAGCGTGTATCATTTAACTTAGGTTATACTATGCACTTCATTGATGGAGATAACTTTGACGGAACTTACGCAAACGGTGCTTCTAACAAAGATAAATTCTCTTACGGATATGCTGGTTTAGAATTCTCTCTAGGTTCTAAATCTAAACCAAACTTGGATTGGGTTAACCCACTTGCTTTAATGTATGATGAATTGAAAGATCCTTCATTACGTCAAGAAGTTGAAGCTTTAAAAGCTCGTGTTGCTAATGTTGAGCAAGCGGTTGAAGGTTTGAAAAAAGATTCTGATGGTGACGGTGTTTCTGATCAATTTGACAAATGCCCAGGAACTCCTGCAGGTACTGCTGTTGACGGATCAGGATGTCCTCTACCTAAAGTAACTGAAACTGCTCCTGCTAGCAACGTTACTGGTTTTGAAACTATCCAATTTGAATTTAACTCATCAGTTTTAAAAACTGAAGCTTATCCTACTTTAGATAAATTATCTTCAGTATTGCGTGAAAACGGTGGTAAAGTAGCTGTAAACGGTTACGCTTCAAGCGAAGGTACTGCTGCATACAATTTGAAATTATCTAAAGACAGAGCTAACTCTGTTAAAACTTACTTAGTTAACTCTGGTGTTAACGCTAGTCAAGTTGTAACTAAAGGTTTTGGCGAAGCTAATCCAATTGCTTCTAACGATACTGAAGAAGGTCGTATCCAAAATCGTCGTGTTGAAACAGCTAGAAACTAATACTTTCTAACAACAATACTTAAAAAAGGGTCCCAAATTATGGGACCCTTTTTTATTTTATAAGCCGGTGATATAAGCCGGCTTCAATAAATGCATCTATCATTATCAAAAATATTTTCAATTAGTCCCCAATTAAATTAATTCTGGTTGTATAATTGAGGGATGAAAAGGCTAATAAATTGTATTTAGGACTATTTTATCTAAGTTTGTGGTAAGATGTATTTTTTTAGAAAAAGAGACCCCAACAGGCCCACTAACATTAACATTAAAATAATGCATATTTTTAATGCAACGGCAATTATTGTATTCGTTGCAGGTATTTTATGGAAATTAATTGATTGGATTTTACTGAAATGAATAGAATAATAAACACAAAAAATGCCCCGGCACCTATTGGTCCATATAGCCAGGCAGTAATAGCTAATGGCTTTTTATTTTTATCAGGGCAGATTGCGATAAACCCTGAATCAGGAGAGGTTATACAGTCTTCAATTGCAGAGGAGACACATCAGGTTATGAGAAACATTAAGGCTGTTCTGTTAGAAGCTTCTTATGGTTTTGAGGATGTTGTTAAGACGACTATTTTTTTGTCGGACATGGCTTTATTTGCTGAAGTAAATGAGATATATGGCTCATTCTTTCATAAGAACTTTCCTGCACGCGAAACTGTAGCAGTAAAAGGCCTGCCAAAGGGAGTAAATGTAGAGATATCTATGACGGCTTATAAAGGATAAATTTTGCCAAAATCTAATCTTAGGTATTTTTTTGCCGGCATTTTATCTTTTGCGATCTGGGGATTCTTTTCGATACCACTGAGAAATCTTAAAGAATTTCCTTCTGAAGAAATTCTGTACTATAGAATTTTTACTTCTCTGGTTTTTATTTGGATTGCCATTTTTATTTTCAGACGTAAATATCTGAAGAGTGACATCGCCTACTTATCATCGATAACCCCTAAGGAAAGGAAAATAGTTGTTCTGCAGATAGTGGCATCCACCGTACTTTTGACCTCAAACTGGTACACCTACATCTATGCTGTAAACAATGTAAGCTTACAGTCGGCAGCATTTGCTTATATGGTTTGCCCGTTAATAACAGCATTTGGCGGGTTCATTCTTTTAAAAGAAGAATTATCAAAATTAAAGCTTTTATCGTTGGCAATAGCCTTGTTTAGTATTGTCTTACTGGCTACCGGATCTTTAATTGAAGTGGCATGGTCTGTTGTTATTGCAACGTTATATGCTTTCTATTTGATTATCCAGCGCAAAATGAAAAATCTGGATAAGTTAAATGTCCTGGCGACTCAAATTGGGCTGGCGGTACTTTTGATGATGCCATTATACATAAGTAAACATGAATCTTTTCCGACCGATTTATGGTTTTGGGGGAATATTACTGTAGTAGCAGTGGTATTTACGATTATTCCTTTGTTTATGAGCCTGTATGCTTTGATAGGAATTCCTTCATCAACTCTTGGAATAATTATTTATGTAAATCCGCTTATCGCATTTGCTGTGGCTATTTTTTATTTTAATGAACATATTGATTCTCATAAGCTATCGGCCTATTTGTTATTACTAGTTTCGGTTATTGTATTTAATTGGAGCATAATAAAAGATATATTTACATTTAATAGAAAAAATATTTAAAGCCTTGTTTGTTTCTACCTTAGATACGACTATAGAATTTCTTAAAGGCGTAGGGCCTAAACGTGCTGAACTTTTTCAAAAAGAGTTAGGGATCTTTACCTATGAGCATCTCTTGAATTTTTTTCCCTTCAGGTATATTGACCGGACCAGATTTTATAAGATTAGTGAATTAGATCCTGAATTACCCTATGTACAAATACTTGGCAGGATAACCAGTAAGGAACAGATAGGTGAAAAACATAAGAAACGTCTGGTTGCGCGACTTACTGATGAGACGGGCTCAATAGAATTGGTATGGTTTCAGAGTTTGAAGTGGGTTGATGAAAATGTTACTAAGGGTAAAGTTTATATTGTATTTGGGAAGCCCACAGTATTTAATGGTTCGTTTAGTATTTCGCACCCGGATTTAGAGAACTACCCAAGACCAGCAACTATAACT
>NZ_CAMLHF010000235.1 GCF_946479715.1 uncultured Pedobacter sp.
CTGGAAGAGCAAAAAAGGGTAGCGAGAATAGCTGAAATTCAGGCGCCACTTAATCTAGAAACTCCAGATAACATACTTAATATCGCATTTGAGTTTGCTAAACTAAGAGCTACAGAAAGCATTTATAAGACAAAAGGTGGTTATATGCATGGGCCCGGAGGTTTGGCTTATTATGCCGCAATATGGGCTAATGACCAGGCAGAATATGTTAACCCATACTTCGCATTTTCAGGAGACAGGATTGCTAATCAATCAGCAATGAATTCTTATCGCTGGTTTGCAAAATATATGAATCCAGATTATAAGCCAATCCCAAGTTCTATTGTTGCAGAAGGGGATGCTGTATGGAAAGGTGCCGGAGACAGGGGAGATCAGGCAATGATAGCTTATGGTGCATCGCGCTACGCTTTGGCTAATGGAAACATAGATTCTGCGCGTGTATTGTGGCCACTAATTGAATGGTGTTTAGAATTTAGCAGAAGAAAAATGAATAATGAGGGGGTGGTGAATTCTGATAAGGATGAGCTTGAGGGGCGTTTTCCTGCTGGGAAAGCTAACCTGGCAACAAATACTCTATATTATGATGCATTGCGCTCTGCCACATTATTGGGGCCGCTACTGGGCAAGCCAAAGGCACAAATAGAAGGTTATCGTAAACAAGCTGACGCATTAAAAATAAATATCGAAAAATATTTTGGCGGCAATGTTGAGGGTTTTGAAACCTATAAATATTACGAAGGGAATGATGTATTGCGTGCCTGGATATGCTTGCCCCTTACTGTAGGCATATTTGACAGGAAAAAAGGAACTATCGATGCCTTGTTTTCTCCACGTTTGTGGACTGCTGATGGGCTAGCCACACAGGCCGGTAAAGAAACCTTCTGGGATCGTTCTACACTTTATGCATTAAGGGGAGTTCTTGAAGCTGGAGACACTGAAAAAGCGATGGATTTTATAAAATATTATTCGAGAAGGAGGTTACTTGGTGATCATGTGCCTTATCCCGTTGAGGCATATCCTGAAGGTAACCAACGTCATTTATCTGCAGAAAGTGGCTTGTATTGCAGGATATTTACTGAGGGGCTTTTTGGCATGCGACCCATTGGCTTTAATAGCTTTAATTGCACACCAAGAATGCCAAAGGCATGGGACAAATTCGCATTGCGCAATATCCACTCTTTTGGAAATGTATTCGATCTGGAAATATCAAGAACAGGGAAAGGCAAGCTGGCAATTCTGGTTAAGAAAGGTGATAAGGTATACAAATATCAAGTAAAAGAAGGTACAACTCAATTGATCAAATTATAATCTTAAATTCTTAATCCGTAATGAATAAATGCATTCTATTTTTTAGTATTCTGATTGTCTCTTTTAGGTTAACATCTTTCGGACAATCCGAAAAACAAATTATTGTAGATACTAAAAATGCATCGCTCGTTTTTACTGTTGGGAATGACAATAAACTTTATCAGAGTTATTTGGGTCAGAAGCTAAATAGTTCAGTTGATGAAGGCTTACTAAAATCAATGCGCAGGGAGGCTTATATAGGAGCGGGTATGGGCGATTTGTTTGAGCCGGCTATAAGAATTATCCATGCTGATGGAAACCCATCACTTGATATGAAATACGCAACCCATAAGACAGAAAAAGGCGATAATGTAACTACTACCACAATTACGCTTAAAGATCCTCAATATGCTGTTGAAGTAGTGCTACATTTTACTGCTTATAAAAATGAAGATATCATTAAGCAGTGGGCAACTATAAAACACAATGAGAAGAAAGCCATAATACTAACAAACTATGCTTCTTCAATGCTGCATTTTGATGCTTCTAAATATTGGCTCAGTCAATTTGATGGAGATTATATGACCGAAATGAGAATGAAAGAAACCCAGCTTACAACAGGTATTAAAATTCTGGACAGCAAGCTGGGTACCCGTACTCAAATGTATCGCGCTCCAGCATTTTTTCTTTCCTTGAATAAGCTTGCAGACGAAAATAGCGGTGAATTGATTGCGGGCACATTGGCATGGTCGGGTAATTTTCAATGCTCTTTTGAAATAGATCAGCAGAATTCCTTGCGTATGGTTACAGGTATGAATCCTTACGCGTCAGAATATAAATTGTTACCTGGTAAAACGTTCGAAACTCCAGCCTTTATATTTACCTATTCAAACAAAGGTAAGGGGATGGCCAGCAGGAATTTGCATAGATGGGCAAGAAACTACGGGGTGCTGGATGGTGATAAACCAAAACTAACGTTGTTGAACAATTGGGAAGCTACTCACATGGATTTTAACCAGGATATTTTGGTTGAATTATTTGATGGGGCAGATAAATTGGGTGTTGATCTGTTTTTACTGGACGATGGATGGTTTGGTAATAAATATCCGCGAGATGCCGATAAAACTGCATTAGGCGACTGGCAGGTAGATAAGAAAAAATTACCAGGTGGCTTAGGGTTTCTTACTAAGGAAGCAACGGCAAAAGGGCTAAAATTTGGAATATGGATAGAACCGGAAATGGTGAGCCCGAAAAGTGAGTTGTATGAAAATCATCCTGACTGGATTCTGAAATTACCAAACAGAGAGGAAGCTTATTCCCGTAATCAATTGGTATTGGATCTGATTAACCCCAAAGTGCAGGACTTTGTGTTCAATATGGTTGATGACCTGGTTACAAAGAACTCTGATATTGCTTTTATAAAATGGGATTGCAATAGGATGATGACTAATACATATTCGCCATATTTGAAGGAAAATCAGGGGAATTTATTTATTGATTATACCAAAAGTTTGTATGATATTTTAGAGCGGATAAGAAGAAAACATCCTCATTTGCCCATTATGCTTTGTGCAGGCGGAGGTGGTAGGGTTGATTATGGCGGATTAAAGTATTTTACAGAATTTTGGCCTAGTGATAATACTGATGGATTGGAACGCATCTTTATCCAATGGGGGTATCTTAACTTTTTTCCATCTGTAACGGTTTCGAGCCATGTAACTTCCATGGGCAAGCAGTCGCTTAAGTTCCGCACAGATGTTGCAATGATGGGGAAACTTGGATACGATATCCGGGTGAAAAATCTAACTGATGCAGAAATTAAATTTAGCAATGAAGCGGTTCAAAATTATAAACGCATTAGCAATGTAATTTGGTTTGGAGATTTATATCGACTGATTTCACCTTATGAAGAAAACAGGGCTGTTATGATGTATGTGAGTGAGGATAAAAATAAAGCAGTTTTGTTTAATTACCTGCTCAATTTTAGACGCAAGGAGTATATGGGGAAAGTTACTTTAGAAGGACTTGATCCGCTAAAGCAATATAAAATTAAGGAGATTAATCTGTTATCAAATACAAAATCAACACATCCGGATAACGATAAGGTTTATAGTGGAGACTATCTGATGAAGGTTGGTTTAAATCTTTCTCCAGGGAAGATTACTCCATTAAGCAGTTCTGTTTTTGAAATTGTAGTAACTAACTAGCCTGCAGGGTTTATCTGAATGACAATCTGATTGAAGAATATGCTAACGCAAGAGACAAAAATGCGGGCAATTTTTTTTTCATTAGACTAATCAAATATTTAAACCTAAACAACCTTAAACCATGATTAGTAGAGCATTTTCTCTTCAGTGGTGCCTTTTGGTACTTCTGTTATGCTGCTGTAGTTTTGATGGCTTTTCCTCCTTCCAGCAATTTATTGTAAAAGGAAAAGTCTCGGATGTCAGCGGAGGCTTACCTAGTGTAAGTGTTAAATTAAAAGGTACTTCCACAACTACCAGTACCGATGTAAATGGAAATTATTCCATTACAATTCCGAACGGTTCAGGAACCCTGGTATTTTCTTCTGTAGGTTTTGCAATTCAGGAAATACCTGTTGCAAATCGATCAACAATTAATGTAACTCTTGTAACCGAAGATAAAACATTAAGCGAAATTGTTGTAGTTGGTTACGGAACACAAAAGAAATCAGATATTACAGGTTCCATAGTTTCTATTAACGAAAAAGCGCTTAGGGATGTTCCTGTAGCTAATTTATCCCAAGCATTACAAGGTAAAGGAGCAGGTATTGATGTTCAGAAAAGTGGTGGTAATAGTAAACCTGGAAGCGCACCGGTTATAAGAATAAGGGGAGTTAGGTCAATAAGTGCTGAGAATGGTCCTCTGTTCGTGGTCGACGGAATACCATACAATGGAAATATAAATGATATTAACCCAGATGATATTGTCTCTGTTGAAATCTTAAAGGATGCTTCTGCAACTGCAATTTATGGTGCCAGAGGGGCTAATGGTGTAATCCTTGTTACTTCCAGACGTGGAAAGGTCGGTGATGTGGTAATTAATTACAGTGGATATGCCGGTGCCACTAAAAATTTGGGTAAAGTAAATGTGATGAATGGAGAGCAATTTATGAACCTAAAAAAATGGGCTGTGGTAAATGGTAATTTCGTTGATGGCAAACCCAAATATACAGGAATTGATGATCCAAGACTTTTAACCGATGGTATTTTTGCCGCCGAAGAAATAGAAGGAATTAATATGGGTAGGAATACCGACTGGCAAGATCTTATCTACAAGACAGGGTTAAACACCAATCATCAGTTGAGCGTTTCAGGGGGGACAGAAAAAACTCAGTTTTCAGTATCAACGGGCTATCACAATGAAACCGGAATCTATCCTGGACAATCTTTTGTTCGCTATACGGTGAAGGCAGGCGTTGATCAGCAACTTGGAAAACATGTGAAAATTGGATTAAGCTCATTAAACACATATAACAATACACAGGGAGAAGGAGCAAATCCTATGGGGCAGGTTTTGAGAGCAAGTCCACTTGCAAGCCCTTATACAGCAGATGGGTCACTTGTTGGATTTGTTCCGGGCAGTGCAAATCAGGTTTGGAATCCATTGGCTGATTTTGTTGATGGTGCTAAAATAGAGAATAGGAAACGATTTGGGACTTTTACTACATTTTATGCAGATGTTAATATTGCTGAAGGATTGAAGTATAAGTTTAATGCAGGTGCAGAAATTAAATCTGATAACTATGGTAATTTCTATGGAAGTGCAACATCAAATAATCTGGGAGGGCTATCTACCTCGAGTAATAGAAATGCATTTAGAAGCAATTATACATTGGAAAATATCTTTACTTATGATAAAACTTTTGCTGAGAACCATAAGTTGAATTTTACAGGTCTATTTAGTTTTCAGGAATCATTGGGCCAATCTAACACCTTTAATAACAATGATATTGCTGCTGAACTGGTTTTCTATAACCCCGCATTTGGTGCAAATCTGGTCGGATCTGGTGATTATGAAAAATGGGCAATACTATCGTATATGGGTAGGTTAAACTACGGTTTTAAAAATAAGTACCTATTAACACTTACTATGCGGTCTGATGGATCTTCGCGCTTAAGTCCGGGAAGAAAATATCAAGTGTTTCCATCGGCTGCAGTTGCATGGAATATGCATGAGGAAAGTTTTCTGAAAAATATAAAAGCCATATCAAGTCTAAAATTAAGAGGTAGCTATGGAAGAACGGGGAACACTGCTATTGATCCATATCAAACTTTAGGTAGTCTTGGTGCAGTCCCTTACAATTTTGGTGATCAAACCACAACAGGAGTTTACCTTGCCAATGTTGTCAACAGGAGTTTGGAATGGGAACATACAACAACCGCTGATATCGGTGTCGATTTTAGTTTGTTTGATAATAGAATTGCTGGATCTGTTGAAGTTTACAGGCAGTTAACAAATAAATTGTTACTTCCTAAAAGTTTGCCGGCTACAACGGGAATCCCGAATTCTATTTTAACGAATGTTGGTAAGACTGAAAACAGAGGGTTTGAGTTTCAACTTAGCACAGTAAATTTTAAAGGTGATGGCAAAAAAGAATTTTCGTGGACTACAGATCTCAATGTCTTCATCAACCGTGGTAAGATAACCGCCCTTGAAGAAGGGGTACTAAATGATATTACCAACAGTAGATTTGTAGGACAGCCAATAGGAACCATTTTTGATTATAGAAAGATAGGTATATGGCAGAATACTCCTGCAGACTCTGCATTAGCCAAAAGTCTTGGTTTATCTCTGAGTGGCACAGGTTCAGTTATAGGAAATATTAAAGTTGATAACGCAAATAAGACACCTAATGCTGATGGTAACCAGAGAATTAATGCAGATGATAGAGTATTTATTGGATCTAGTCAGCCAAAGTGGTCAGGGGGCTTAACAAATAGGTTTGCCTTTAAAAATATTGATTTCACAGTTGTAACTTTTGGTAGATTCGGAAGCACAATCGTTAGCAGGGTGCATAATAGTGGTTTTGCTAATACTTTTCAGGGTAATTACAATAATCTTAACATAAACTACTGGACGCCGACAAATGGAGAGAACTTTTGGCCTAAACCAAATGCAGCATCAACAAATACACCAAACAACTCTACGTTAGGTTATTTTGATGGCACTTTTGTTAAGATCAGAAGCTTAACTCTCGGTTATAATTTGCCGTCGGCGCTGGCAACAAAAATTGGAGGAAAAAATCTAAGGGTTTACGCTACAGCTAATGATGCATTTATTCTTTTCTCAAAATATCGCAACAAGTATAGCGGCATAGATCCGGAGGCAATAAATTCTGGAAATAATAGGGGAGATGTAAATGTGGATACTCCAGCTGCTTATTCAATAATATTTGGCGTTAATCTTACCTTATAATTTTATTATCTAACTAGAAAGATCATGAAAAAGATATATATATACTTACTTGTCTGCACCTTTGTGGCGGCGGCATCTGGTTGTAAAAAATCATTAACAGAAGAACCACACTCCATACTGACTCCTGATTTTTTTAAAACCACACAGGGTTTTAAAAAAGGCCTAGATGCTGCATATGCTGGTACGCGGATGCTTTGGGGTACACAAAATCTGTTCACTATGACTGTGATTGGAACGGATGAATTTTATACCGGAAAGGATGGTAATAATGATATCAATAAATACAACAGTAATTACAATACTTCCAATGGTACGGTTTCGGCAATTTGGAAAGAGTGTTACACAAATATAAATACCTGTAATGGTGTTATTGAAAATGCTGCTACAGTGCCAGATGTTGATGATGTTTTAAAAAGCAGGATGGTGGCAGAAGCTAAGTTCCTTAGAGCAAATTTTTATTTTGTTCTGGTTCAATTCTGGGGTGATGTTACATTAAACAAAACATTCCAGGTAGAAGCTTCTTCTTCTGCGGTACGTACACCAATGGCTGAGGTTTATGATTTTATAATACAAGACTTGCAAGACGCAATAGGCACCCCAAGTTTATATGCAAGCCCTAAAACTGCTGGTGCCAGGCCGGGCCAGGTTACAAAGGCTGCTGCCCAACATGTTCTTGCCAAAGTTTATTTGACCAGAGCAGGGTCGTCCGCAAAAAAAGGCAGCGATTACACTGATGCATATAATACAGAGATCGGAAGAGCACACGTCTGAACTCCAGT
>NZ_CAMLHF010000236.1 GCF_946479715.1 uncultured Pedobacter sp.
TTACCAGTGCTACCTGTATATTTCTAACTCCCCATTTAGCGGAGATTCTTTCAGGAATGGTATACCCCAAGGTGATCTCACGCATTTTAACATAAGTTCCAGAGTAAATATAGGGTCTGGCTACACCACCGCTTGATACGATCTGTGGCCAGTAAACTGAAGGATCAACGGCTTTTGTGTTTTTAACAAAGTTTCCATTCTCGTCTTTAACCACACCTTCAGGAACCAAGCCCCTCACCTTCCCTATTGCCTTCCACTGGTCAAGCGTGTAACCCTGCGCCTGTCTTTCTTCTTCCGATGCAATCCATTCTTCACGTCCGGCAAGTGTAGTGTTTAAACTACCACGACTGGCGGCAAAAAGATTGGTCATTGAAAACAGGTCTGAACCGAACTTCACATCAATAAGTGCACTTAAACTAAAGTTTTTGAAATAAACCGTATTGCTAACACCCCCTGTCCAATCGTAAATTCCTTTACCAACTACCTGTCTTTCGTCGCTTTGCAGAGGCAAAAGTGTAGTAGGGTCAAGTATCACATTTCCATTGGGATCTTTCTGATAGTCGAAAGACAAGATAGAGCCATAGTTTTCACCCGGTTTTGCTATTACCGCAACCCCCATCCATCTAGCCTCAGATAAGGTTAAAAAAGGTACACCATCGGCCAGTGATTCAACTTTATTGACATTACGGGCGAAATTAAAGCTCACATCCCATTTAAAATCTTTCTTGGCAACCGGACTTGCAGTAAGCAATACCTCGATCCCTTTATTTGAAACTACTCCTGCGTTGATCATCCTTGTAGAGAAACCTGAGGAGAAAGGACTTGGAACATTATTGATCTGATCTCTTGATCTTTGGTTGTAATAAGTAACATCAAGTCCAATTCTGTTTTCAAAGAACTTTAGTTCCGTACCTATTTCCCAGGAGCGTGTACGGGTTGGCAACAGATTGGCATTTGGCATTCTGGCGGTATTCAATCCTCCGTAAGACATCCCGTTAAAAGACAAGGGATTTACTGAGTAGTACAAATCCAGTAAATAAGGATCGGTATCACTGGCCACCTCAGAAATTGCGGCTCTTAATTTACCCATCGTTAAAACCTTTTTACTTAATTTAAAGGCATCGGAGAAGACAAAACTTGAAGATAGTGATGGATACACATAGTCTTTATTCAATGTAGAATAAGCATCATTTCTAACGGTTGCATCCAGGTACAGATAACCTTTATAGCCTACACTAAGCAGTGCATAAACAGAGTTTAAGTTCTTTTTATATGGAACAGGAATAATACTTTTATCGGTAAAGCTTGTAGGGGTAATTGCATCAGGAACAGTCAGGTTTGTGAACTGCATAAAGTCTGCATTGTTGTGTACCCTCGAAATACTGCCCCCTAAACGGGCAGCCAGATAAAGAGAAGGTGTAACCTGCTTTTGTCCGGTAATCAATACATCGGCCTCTGTAGTTACGTGCTTTCTGTTGATCTGGTCCAGCGCTCCGGTTACAACGCCCGGCGTAGTTCTGGGGCTGAATTTTTCAAAATTGATATAGGTAAGGTCTGTTGATCCGCGGCCTTGAATACTTAACCAATCGGTGATTTCATAATTTAATTGCAAGGCTCCTAAGAGACGATTCTTTTTGGTTGTGTTCTTCATTTCGTTAATTACCCAATACGGATTTAAACGATATTGACCACCACCCCATTCGATATAAGAACCATCAGGATTTTTATAAGTTTTTGCAAACCATGCCTGATCCACATTATTTGCAAGTCCTATAAAAGCATTTCCAATATTCCCAGGATCATCAGCCAAAGCAGGACGATTATTTACATTTTCGTCCATGTAAAAAGCCCTTGCTTCGAGAGAGAGCTTAGAACCAAATTTTGATGTTCCATTAAAAGTAAATGAATTTCTTCTAATGCCACTTTCAGGAATGATATCGTTATTTCTAAGGTCAGTAGCAGAAAATCTGACAGATGATTTTTCATTGGCATTACTGAAGGATACATTATTGGTAAATGTGGTACCGGTTCTGAAAAAGCCACCAATATTGTCGCCAATCTTTTGGTAAGGCCTGTACACATCGTCGTACGATATCACCATTAAATCAGGATCCAGTCTGGCACCAAAGTTATTAAACATTGATGTTCTTGCCTGCAAAGAAGAAGTGTTAATGGTCTGATTACGGCCTTGGCCGTATAAGTACTGATATCCGTCGAAGGAAGTAAGCTGATTCTCAAAAGATGCAGTACTGTTTACTTCGATACCGAGATCAGAAGTACCTTTGCCCCGTTTTGTTGTGATCAAAATAACTCCATTGGCAGCTCTTGCACCGTACAAAGCCGATGCAGAGGGGCCTTTTAATACACTGATTTTATCAATATCATCTGGATTTATTGCAGATATTGCGTCTCCGAAATCATATCCCTGGGCATACATCTCAGATCCGGTACCTCCGTAATTAGAGTTGTCTATCGGAACACCATCTACCACATACAAAGGTTGGTTATTGCCCGTAACGGTAGTATTACCTCGAATGATCACCCTTGAGGATCCGGCCGGCCCACCTGCGGTGCTGTTAATGATAAGACCTGCTACCTTTCCAGCTAAAGAGTTAATTACGTTTGTTTCTCTTGCCTTTTTTAATCCCTCACCATTTACCTCAGAAACCGCATACCCTAAAGATCTTTCTTCTCTTTTGATACCCAGTGCGGTAACAACTGTTTCTTTCAGTTCAAGTGACTCCTCTTTCAGAACCACAGTTATATTTTTCTGTGATTCACTGGCAACAACGCCGGTTTGCTGAAAGCCCATCATCCGGAACCTGATGATGTCGCCTTTATTGGCTGCAATAGAAAACTTCCCGCTCTCGTTAGTTGAAACTGTTTTGTTAGCTGTAGCATTAATTACAGAAACTCCGGGAATTGGGATATTCTTTTCATCAGTAACAGTTCCGGTTATAGTAAATTCAACTTTTACAACCACCGGCTTGTAAGATTGGATCATTATCGTTTGTCCGTTGATCTGATATTTGATGCTCACCTTTTTTGAAATGGCATCCAGAACGTCATTAATTTTCTGTTTTTCGATATTCAGATCAAACCTTGCGTTTACATTTAAATCGAGCGGGTTGTAAGAAAAGTGCACTTGTCCCTGGCTTTCTATTTGTTTAAACGCATCCAGGATGGTGGTGTTTTTCCATTTAAATGAGTACAATTTATCCTTGGACTGTGCATATGCGGAAGTTGACAGGATTAGAACAACGCATAAGCTTATTTTAAATAAAAGCCCATAAAAGAAATAATAGGTTGGTAAGTTTTTTTTCATATTGTTTGGTTTGGTTAGGTTGTTGCGGTTTAGAATGCCAGTGTTACGGTATCATTTTTTATAGTGTAAGTAAAGTGGTTAGCGAATCCGATGGCATTAAGCACATCAGTAAGATTTTCATTTTTAAATTGACCGGTAAAAGCGATTGGCTTTTTAGGTTGTTTTTCTGTTCTGATTTCAACTCCATAGATCTCCTTTAAAACCGATTTAATATCTTTTAAAGAAGCCATTGAGAATACGAGTTTCCTTTCTGCCCAGTTCTCTACTTTTTCTAGCTCAAAGTTTGATTTTGTAAATTTATTTTGAGTCTCCACAATCTCAACCTGTTCTCCGGGAATCAGTTCAACTTTGTTTATTATTTTTTGATCATTAACAGTTCCAACACTAACCTTACCAGTGGTAAGCATTACAGAGGTAGCGGTATGCATTTTGTAATTGTTGATTTTAAAAGAGGTGCCCAGGGCCGTGGTAGCTGTTTTGCCTGAGACTACAATGAAAGGTTTGTCTTTATTTTTAGCAACGCTAAAATGAGCCTCGCCATCCATCCACAGAACCCGGTTATTTTCGTTGTAATTGTCGTCTATCTTTAGTGTTGTTAAGCTATTCATCAACACGGTACTTCCATCTGATAGTCTTATAGATTTACGTTCGTTATATCCTGTTTTTATAGTGGCTTTGGTGCTAAGTTCATTGTAGACCGGAATGGTTGTGCTATAATCCTTCCTGTTCAACAGCGCATATACTCCTATAGCAATTAAAATTGCAGCTGCCGATGAGAACCAAAGCATCCGGCTTTTTAGACGAATGGTTTTTGTAGGGATTTGTTCAGATTCTAACGACTGTAAGTGTTCAATAGAAGACTTAAGTTTGGATAGTTCCCGCTCCTTTTCCTGCGGATCAATTTTTACAGAAAGTAAAAAGAAAAGCGATTCAGCCTGGTATATTTTTGCAGAAAGTTCAGGATACTGGATAAGGATATTTTCCCAGAATGCAATATCCTGATGGTTGTCGCGCAAACAATATTTAACAAAACTTTCGTCGGTTAGAAAGTCTTCAATAGTATATAAAGAATAATCCATTTTTATCGCCTATAATTGATTTATAAGCACAAGTGCAGGGCTATTCTATTTTTTACCAAAAGAATTTCAAAAATTAACACAAACAACTGATGATGAGTGTATTAATTTTCAGAAGGATAATTCTATTGAATTATCCTTACTCCTTTAGGGGCATTTATATCTGTTTTAATTTTTCCGTTTGCCAGTTTAGTATGTTTAATTTTTAAAACACCATAAGGAGTAGGATATGTACCCTCTACAAACTTTAAATCACCTAAATGCGGTTCTATTTTAATTGCTTTACAACCAGCCTCTACTACTTTCACACCTAAAACATGTTCAGTTAACCATGCTGTTGGACCCGACGCCCATCCATGGCATAAGCTATGTCTGAAACCTACATAGCAATATGCTCCGTAATCGCCATGTACATCTTTTTTACCTTCTGGAACTAACTCATCAATGCGGGAAGCGTTAGCTATCCAGTCCATATTAAAATCCTCCCAGAAAGTTGTGGCTCCTAAGTCGAGCATTGCGCCCCAATACTGTCTGATTACATCAATAGCACCTTGATGATCCCCTGCCTTAGCTTTAGCCTCGAGCATGTAATAGCCATAAAAAGTAGAGAAATTTGCTGCACCACCAACAGAAAGTACATCTTTATTGGCTTTCTCTGCAGGCATTAAACCAGTAATGGCAAGCAAGGCTGCTGCTTGTTTTGAACCATTAGGATCGGGTACATATTTACGCATCCTTGCCACCGTTTTGTTGCATAAATCAGCAGTTTCTTTATCTCCGACAAGGGTACTTATTTTAGATGCCGTAGCCAATGACCAAACCGTCATGGCTTGCAAACCCGCATGAATTCCTTTAGGATTTTCGCTTGATGGCCAGTCCAGAAAACGTGTTCCATCCAGTTTCTCCTGATTATCATCTCCAACTTTTGCTACTATTTGCTTTACCAATCCACTTAAATATTGCTTCTGTTGTTTCAGGTAATTTAAATCTCCGTTCTGCATATACCAGTCATAATGAAGAATAATCCACCACATAGAGTATGTACTTATGCCATTCATCCAGCCTGGTAAAGGAGTAGTTTCCTTTGATAAATCTAAACTTTTAGGAACCACCTCATTGTATCCAAAAACAGAATTAACGGTAGATATTTCAGGATGAAGATCGCCCACCCACACTAATCTGTCACGTTTAATTCCATCCCAAAGGTATTCCTGCATGTTCAAGTGTACGGTATAAGCACCCGTTTCCCAGATTTTGTTCAGGCGTTCATCGCTACTTTTAAATGAACCGATATAAGGAATATCACGATACGTAAAAATTGCACGTACTTCTTTCAATTGCAATTCTGCATTTTCCTCTTCAAGGTCGATGCGCACAAATCGAAATCCGCTTTCAGCCAATTGGATTCGGCCTAACCAGGGAGCCAATGTGGTAAAATCTCTGATTGCATGATCATTGGTTGCACCCTTTGGACCACCAACGTCAGACATAGCTTCGCTTGCCGATTCACCATAACGCACACGTATTTTAAGAGGAACATTTTTTGGTCCCCACATGCCGGTTACAATCTCCAGCCCACCTTGCAGTTCTTTACCAAAATCCAGTAATATAGATGCTTTTTTGCCTGAGCCATCATTTTTCAAGATGGCCATGTTACGGTTGGCCAGATCGGCCTGACTAATTCCCGGTTTCAACAATTGTTCAATGTTGTTAACCTGACCTTCTTTCCATAAAATCTTTACAGGAGAAATATATTGTCTGGTTAAAGGGCTAATATTATCAGCTTTAGCAGAACTACTAAGTTTCTTGCCTGGCTGTGCGTGTGTATTAGTGGCTATTAAACAAATGGCAAAAAGAGGATATAAGAATTTTTGTAACATGTTTTTAATTTATAATGATCTGTTTAGATTTTCTCTGTTTCAATAATATGGTTACCTGATGTAAGCTCAAAAGATCTGAAACCATCCTTTAAACCTAAATCCTTAATGTGGCTTGATTTATCAGTTATATTTTTTGTCTCATTTTCCTGTAGCTGAAGTATAGCCGTACAATTAGGAGGTACATTTATGTTCAGGGTGAGTTGACTGCCAGTACGTTTCCATGCCGTTTTAATTAAACCTGCAGGCGATTGCATATTGGCTTTAGCCCATTCCATTTGTGTGGCTGTTAACAGTGGGGGGCGAACGATGAAGCGTTGGAATCCGGGCGCTTGCGGATCGCGTTTTATACCAGCAACTCCATCAATATACCAGGCACCGGGATACAGGTATGAGCTATGTAATAGTGAATGTCCAGGGAGGTCTTTTTCCCACATCTCCCAAATGGTGGTTGCACCGTTGGCTTTCATATAACCCCAGCCCGGATAATCAGTTTGCGAGGTCATGGCATAAATAAGATCATCGCGTCCGGCATCTCTTAGTACTTTAAAGAGCATTGCTCCACCTGTAATTCCTACGTTGATGTGCCCTTTATGAACCACCAGAATCTCATTTTCCAGCCGCTTCATTATTAATGGTTTCAAGTCATGAGGCATTACCTCACCCAATAAGGCCGCAGCAAGATTAGACATAGATTTATCAGAATAACTATGATCGTCGGCATTGTAAAATTTAGCGTGAATTGCTGCGCTTGATATATCCGCTTGTTTTTCCCACTGTTGTGCTTCTTTATCTTTACGAAGTACGCGGGCAATTTTAGCAGCCGTACGCAGGTTAAATATTCTATAGCAATTATTTAAGAAAACGGTTTGGGGCTTATTGTTATTCATCCCTTCGGCTGTGGCTCCCGGCCATAACCAATCACCCAAAAAATCCCATGATCCGCCAAAGCGAACCAACATATCATCTTTAGTATTAAGATCCAAAAATGAAAGCCAGCCCTTGATCATTTCAAAATTCTTATCAAGCACTCTTTTGTCGCCTTCATGCTGATAAATAAACCAGGGCAAAGAAACTACTATACCGCCCCATGCAGGGCCACCACCACCCATGTAAGTAGGTGCAGTATGTGGCAAAACGCCATTATTCATGATACGTCCACTCATTATGCTTTTGCGGGCAAAGTTTTCTTCGTAC
>NZ_CAMLHF010000237.1 GCF_946479715.1 uncultured Pedobacter sp.
GGCAGAAAACAGACGAAGGGAACTTAATGCCATATCGTATTTATTGGAAATAGAAATGCGGTATTTTTTTACTCCGGCAAGTTCAGAACATGCAAAAGTAATCGGTCGGTCGTCCTGCCAGTTTGCCTGTGGCATTTCTGCACGCAGGATGTCTTTTATTTTACCGTCGGCCAAAATTCCTTGTATAGCTATTGTTACCCCGGGCTCGTAAGATTGACCATGGTTAAAGGCCTGAACACATGAAAATTCCACGCTGCGAAGTGCTGTAGCATCTGGAAATTCGACCTCCACCCAATAAGGTTTGGTAGGTGCTGCTGGTGCCAGGCGGATGGGCTCTTTGGCTTCTCCGGCAAAATAGGGTTCCCATTTAAAACTGGTATTGCTGTTAACAGATTGAGGTATAAGTGGCTTTCCGGTATCTCCAACAGGTGTTGGAAAAGCGAGTACGGTGATGTCTTTATAATCTCTCCAATCCTCGGTACTTGGCTCTGGTATTGGCAATATTTGGTTGATGGTTTTACCGCCAACTACATCAGTTCGGTTCCAGATCAGGTTCCGCATTGCGTTGGCAGGAGTTATCCACGGACCTCCGGAAGTTGCCCATCCCGGACAGTTGTTCATAGAAAATCTGAGCCCTAAACGACGGCATTCCTGAGCGGTATGCTTTACAGCATCATCCCAATTGGCACTAAGGCTGGTGATTTGCGGACTGACCCCAGGCCACGGCCCACCAAACTGCCCATGAAATAGCTGAATTCCTGAAATACCGGACTTTGCGATTGCTTCCAGATCTCTGGTGATGCCTTCTTTTGATACGTTGCCGCCAATGTAATGGAACCAGGTTTCGGGATGATAAACTTTTGAGGGCTTAAGAAAAGAGGCCTCATCTTGCTTGCCAAAAGGACGATTGATTTCTTGTTGTGAAGGTACGAAGGGCACCTTTGCCAATTGAGCGGTTGCAGAAATTGAATAGGTAATGGAAAGAAGGATTCCTAGAATATATTTCACGTTTTGTGTGTTCAGGATTGGTCTGTTATACATTTGGTTTAAATCAAAACCAAGTTAGGGAACATTTACCTGATAACCGTCATGCACTGTCGGGAGGGTTAGGAACAGTTAAGGGTGTATCATAATCATGATACACCCTTAACTGTTCTGCGCCATCGTCATCCTGAATTCATTTCAGGATCCCACACTAGAAAGACGGAATAGCGCTTCCAGGATCCTGAAATAAATTCAGGATGACGACCGTATAATAACAACCGCCTTACTTTACAGGCACAAGCAGCAACGCATCTGCTACTACAGCGCCTTCTGATCCTTTTGCTGAGATCTCGACATAAGACTTATTCCCAGGACTTAAGGAGTATGTACCTAAACTAACCCATTCACCTGAAGTTTGGCCAACTACTTTAACCTCTGCATCTTTTATCAAAACCTCTTTGGTACTACTGCCATCATGAACATTGATGACAGTAACCGCAGCGGCATTTTTTAATTTCGGATAATAAGTATACAGTTCGTACTTTCCTTTTTTAGAAATCTCTGGCTTGTATCTGATTGATTTTGGACTTGAAGAAGTTGAGTCTGCAAGAAAATAATCAGGTCCGTAACCACCATGCGTATTAACAGTCCATTCTCCTTTTTTCTCGACTTTGCTTGCGTCACTGTTGTCTACCAGAATTTCAGGTGCACTGCCATCTTCCAGCGGATTTCTTTTTAGTTGAGCCTGGATCTGTGAAACATCTACCTTCTGTACGGTCTGCTTATTGTCTATAGCTTTTGCAGCAGCTACCGCAGCAGATTGTCCAAGTACCATAAACACAGGCTCCATGCGGATAGAACCGTAAGCAATATGACTGGCAGAAAGGCAAACCGGAACCAGAAGGTTGCCTACTTCGCTTTCTTTAGGGATAATTGCACGGTAGGAAATTGGATATGGCCCAAAGCCGTGTTCTTCTACATTGCCCTCGTTTTTTACCATGCCGTTTATTACCTGTCTGTCGCAATTGTGAGAGTCCATCCCATAGGCAGCCATTCCTACCCCATCTTTAACAATTTCCTTTCCCTGACAATGGTGCTGGGTCATTACCAATTCTCCGACCATCCTTCTGGCTTCTCTGATGTAAAGCTGGTGCGACCAGTTTCCCATGTCCGTATACTCATCTTTAGGGTATCCCCATAGGTTAAGCTCAGTTCTGATGTGCTCAGGAACACGGGGATCATTACCTACAAAATATAGCAGGCCTTTAGTGTAATCAACATGTGCCTTCCATATTTCGGCCCTTTTCTGATAATCGGCATCCGGATATTCCCAGTTCATACCAATCATATCTGTAGAGAAACCATTTCTGTTGTTGATATCGGTTTTTTCATTTGGCATGCCGCTCCAGATAAAGCCATCTTGAAGGGATTTCCATGGACGTTTTTCCATTTGTCTGATCAGCAGTTCATATTTTTCGGGCTGATAGTTTTCCGGTTTGGTAATGGGGATCTGGTTGTCCTTATTTTTGGTTAAGCAGATTCTAAAGTTATAAGCCTGAACTTTTTTATCTCCTGTTCCATCTTTTTCAAGCACACCCGGATTAATTCCCCAAACCAATCCGCTTGAAGCATCGCCCGGAGTTTTGTAGGGATCTATCCCCTCCAGCATCTGATGCCCTTTCATGAACTGAACGCCATTAAAGGTTTCTTTGTACAAATCGTTTGCTTCTCTACCCACAGTATAGGACACGCCGGCCTTTGCCATCAAATCGCCTTCATAGGAGCAATCGATAAACATTTTGGCTTTAACCTTATTGTCTGGTGCTGTTTTGGTTGAACTCTCCAGCGTGATTTCGCTGATCATGTTTCCGTTTTTGGCAACCGTTGTCAGGCGATTTTGGTATAGCACCTCAACTTTGGCTCTTTTAATATATTCTTGAAACAGATTTTCGGCAACATGAGGCTCAAACACCCATTGCTCAAATTTACCATAGTGCTGGCCTATTCTTCTATAGAAATCGAGGGCTAAGCCGCTGATGGCATATTTATTACCGATATCAGTAAGACCAAGACCTCCCGAGCTCATCCCACCAAGGTGCTTTCCAGGTTCTATTAAAAGTACAGTTTTGCCGAGCTTTGCGGCTGTATAAGCCGCAATTACGCCAGAGGAAGTTCCTCCATAGATACAGATGTCATAATCTGTCTTAGCAGGTTGCTGCGCTAGTGTAGGCTGCAGCAAGGTGATGATTAAGACGGGTATCAGCAGGTAAAGAAAAAGATTTTTCATAACTAGTAATTAGGGTTTTGAATTAATTTAGGATTGGTAACCACTTCTATATTAGGGATTGGCCATAGATAATCTCTATTCTTATTGAAGATACGTACTTCTATTACCCTCAAATCGGCACGGTTAGGTACCGCAGAATAATCGGCCAGCCCATTCTCATCTATTTGGGGTGCTGCTGCAACCAGACCTCGTTGTACCCTTCCGTAGAAGTTTCCGGTCATGGCTTTCTCTGCGATATTCCATCTGCGCAAGTCAGTTTGTCTGAAACCTTCCATTGCCAGTTCATAAAGGCGTTCTTTGTGCACCAGACTGCGAAACTCAGTTTGTGATTTTCCCGATGCTATGGCTGGCATGTTTACGCTTGGGCGCTGCCTTACCAGATTAATGGCATCATAAGCAGATTGATCTAACTGATTGAGCTCGTTTTTAGCTTCGGCATAGATCAGCAGGATTTCGGCATAGCGTATCTGGATTACGTTGAGTTCTGAGTTCGAACGATCTGGCTTGTCGGCCAGGTCTACATATTTTCGCCAGCAATAACCTGTAAAGGTTGCAAAGGCATTAATGGCTTCCTGGTTGTCGACCCGTTTTGCTGGTGTAGTATCATAATTCCAGCATTTTAAACTATCCCTGTGGGTTTCGAACTGGTAATTGAAATATATTGATCCAGGCAATGCGATGGTAAAACCAAGTCTTGGATCGCGGTTCTTGTATGGATCTTTAGGATCAAAGAGAGGAGATTCATCTATATTCAATCCATCGGTACATGGATAGGCATCTACAAGCGATTGTGATGGTACTTTATTCGAGAACCCTTGCCCGTTCCTGGATAAAAGCGCAGTTGGGGTTGCATGAGTTTGGGTTTTTGATGCACGAAGGTATTGAAATGCCCAGATGATCTCGTTGGAATTTTGCCCAGCATAACTAAACAAAGCTCCAAAATCGTTGTGTAGAGCATATGTTTTTAGGTCCATTACCGCTTTGGCTGCGTCAACGGCATCTTGCCATTTGCCATTGTTTAATGCAGTTCGGGCTTTAATAGATAGTGCAGCTCCTTTTGTGGCCCTGCCAATATCACCTCCGGTATAGCTATTTGGCAAATCAAGAGCTGCTTCGGTTAGCTCTTTCATTATAAAATCGACCAATTCGGTTTTTGGGGTTTTGGGAATCTGGGCTTCTTCCAACTTTAACATTTTAGTAACCAATGGTACACCACCAAAATAATCGATAAGATACTGATAGGTATACGCACGGATAAAACGAGCTTCAGCTTTAGATCTGTTAAATATTGCAGGAGTAGTTTTGTCTTTTACTTTCTCAAGATTATCCAGAATAAAATTACATTTTGCAATCACAGTATACGCTTGTCTCCATATTTCTAAGGCATAAGTATTGTTACTGTCCTGATTACCTTTTCCGATACTTTGTAAGGCACTATTGTTACGGTCCCAACCAATATCTGTTCCATCATCGATACTAAGGTTAAGTGGCATACCATCAAGTGGAGAATAGGCTGCAGATTTATACAAGCCATTAACGGCAAGAAGGAGTTCGTCCTGGTTAGCGAAAAAAGTTTCATCTGAGGGACCTGACAAAGGGCTTTTATCCAGGTATCCTTTTTGACATGAAGGTGCAACTGTTGCTAAAACAACAGCTAACATAATTAGGTATATATTTGTTTTCATCTGTTTTATTCTTAAAATGTAACATCTAAACCAAAACTGTATAGTTTAACCTGGGGATAGATATTTCCCGCGCCTACCGGTGCTTCTACATCATATCCATTAAGAAAACGATCGAATGAAGCGACGTTAGAACCATTTGCAAAAACTCTAAGTCGGCTAATGCTCAATTTCTTTATAATGTTAGCTGGCACCGTGTAGCCTATCTGAACATTTTTGATGCGTAAATATGATGCATCTCTTAACCAGAAGGTTGATGCCTGCTCATTATTCGACTCACCAAAAGCCAGACGCGGATATTTGGCATTAGGATTTTCCGGAGTCCAGCGATCTTTATTTTCTTCTCGAATCGTTCCTCCAAGCAATCCACCAACATTGAATGGCAAAACACCCGGGCCATTTACATAACCATTGGCTTTGCCAACGCCTTGTAATAGTACTGAAAGATCGAAACCCTTATATGAGGCTCCTATGTTTGAAGCAAAAGTAAATCGTGGAATGGTAGTACCCATTATGATTTTATCGCTTTCATTGATCAGACCATCGCCATTTTGATCTTTATATTTAATATCACCGGCTTTAACCGTACCAAACTGTTTTGCGTGAGCAGTTGCTTCCTCATCGGATGTGAAAAAGCCTTGTGCCTCGTAACCAAAAAGTGAATTGATGGCATAACCTTCTCGGTTTACATTTATAGTAGTGGTCTGGTTGATGCCTTTCATGTCTATTATGGTATTTTTTACGTCAGACAGGTTGACACTCACGTTATAATTGAAATCTTTGACATTTCCTTTGTAGTTTATACCCAACTCCCAGCCCTTGTTATCAACAGTTCCTGCATTTTGAAAGGGAGCGCCCAAACCAAGGCTTAATGGAATATCGAGCCTCAGAAGTATATCTCTGGTGCGCCTTTGATAATAATCGGCTGTAATGCTTAAGCTGCTGAATAGCGTTAAATCAATACCAATATTTTTTTCTTCAGTAGTTTCCCAGGAAATGTTCTTATTGGCCATGGCTTTTAATGTTGCTGTGTTGGCTATCTGCTTACCTAAGGCTGTAGATTCAAACACAAGTGCAGTTATTGATGGATAGGTACCAATGAGTTGATTCCCTAGTCTACCCCAGGAAAGTCTCAATTTGGCTTCGTTTATGGTATTTTTTAATCCACTAAAAAAACCTTCTTCCGAAATCCTCCATCCTGCTGAAGCTGAAGGAAAAAACCCATACTTATTTCCCTCTGCAAAGCGGGAAGACCCATCGTACCGTGCATTGAACTCCAATAGGTATTTTCCCTTGTAGCTATAGTTTAATCTGCTAAATAGGGATTGCAATGCCCATTCTTCTGCACTTCCAGTGGCAGTTTGATTTAAGGCAGAGCCGCCATTTAGTATTGGATATTCCGGAAGGATATAGTTGTCTCTATACCCCTGTATCCATTCTGAATAGTAATCTTCTCTGGATCCTCCTACAAGAAATTTAAGACTATGGTCATTAAAGGTTTTGCTGGCTGTAAGGGTAGCGCGCATATTGTTAAAAAACGACTGCGATTGGTTTTGGGTAAGTGATGTTAATGCAGGGGTGAGAAAGCTCGGACTACCATCCGGTAAATAAGACTGGATTGCCTTCTTGAACCTTTTATTAGATGACAATGCATATTTTGGAGAATAAGCTGCCTCTGCCTCCAGCCATTCAACTGGCTTATAGTTAACAATAGCATTAATACTTCCAAATGGACCTCTTACTCTGTTGGTACCTCCGTCTCTACTTACTGAGATTGGATTAGTACCATTCCAGCCCACTCCCCATTGTCCCCTTTCGGTAATACCGATTTGATTTGCCGGAATCCCGTTCATCCACTGGAATATCTCACCGGAACCAATATTACCGTCCGTATTGGCAGAAGGTTCTGTAGAAATAGCATTTACATATTGCAGATCGATCTTAGCCCTAAGTTTCTCGGAAAAAGTAATATCGGCATTATTACGTATGGTGTAACGCTTGAAACCTGAATTTTCAATGATACCTTTCTGGTCGAAGAGTCCAAATGACCCCAACAGTTTTACTTTTTGGGTACCACCCTGAATGTTCAAAAAATGGCTTTGCTGTAATCCTGAACCGGTAAGGGTTTCCTTTTGCCAGTCGGTATTCGGATACAGGTCAGAACTAACGCCGTTCTGTTCCCTATACTTCTGGATTAATGCATCTGAATAAAGAGGTGTCCGGCCTGTATTAACGTATGCTTCATTGAGCAGCAACATATAATCCAAGGCATTTACAAGTTTCGGCATATTGGTAGGGTCCTGCCAACCGATATAGTTGTTATAAGAGATACTGACCTGGTCGCTGATAGCCCTTTTGGTAGTTATCAAAATTACACCATTCGCAGCTCTGGAACCATAAATTGACGAAGATGCCGCATCTTTAAGGATAGATATGGACTCTATTAAATTAGGATCTATATTATTCATAGACCCTTCAATACCATCTATCATCACTAACGGATTGGCACCTG
>NZ_CAMLHF010000238.1 GCF_946479715.1 uncultured Pedobacter sp.
TTCTTCATTGCAATAACGATATGGATCTTCAAACAGCCCGAGCTTATATTTAGCCTCCAACACAAGGCGGCAGGCATTGTCAATTTGTTGTGTTTTTACTTTGCCTTGCTGTACCGATTTTTTTAGTGTAGTTAAAAATCCTTCACCTACCATGTCCATATCAACTCCGGCATTTAACGATAAGGCAGATACTGCCTGTAAATCACCCAAACCATGATCTATTAATTCGTTTACAGCGGTGTAGTCAGTAACAACGAAACCCTTAAAGCCCCATTGTTTACGCAACAAATCTGTCATTAACCACTTGTTAGCAGTAGCTGGTACACCATTTATATCATTAAACGATGTCATTACGCTTCCGGCACCAGCATCAATAGCAGCTTTATATGGAGGTAGATATTCATTATACATCCTGTCCAGACTCATATCCGTAGTGTTGTAATCTCTTCCAGCTTCTGCAGCACCATATAAAGCAAAGTGCTTAACACAAGCCATCATGGTGTTGTATTTAGAAAGATCATCACCCTGATAACCTTTAATCATTGCTTTGGCAATTTGACTGCCTAAATAAGTATCCTCTCCCGATCCTTCAGAGATTCTTCCCCATCTCGGGTCTCTTGATATATCAACCATTGGAGAAAAAGTCCAGTTAAGTCCATCAGCAGTAGCTTCAACAGCTGCTATACGTGCCGTTTTCTGGATAAGAGACATATCCCAGGTACAAGATAAGGCCAATGGGATAGGGAAGGTGGTTTTATACCCATGAATTACATCTTGTCCAAAAATGATTGGGATTTTAAGCCTGCTTTCGTTTACAGCAATCTCTTGTGCCTTACGGATTTTTTGAGGTGTTGTAAAGCTAAACATACCACCTACCTCACCTTTTTTGATCTTACTTTCAACATCTGTACTTACTACTGATCCTGTAGTTGCTTCCCCACCGGTTAGCAAATTGAGTTGCCCTATCTTTTCATCTAAAGTCATTTTAGACAATAGGCTGCTGATAAAAGCATTCATTTTTTGATCAGCAGTGGGAACTTTTTTTTTCTGTTGTGCAAATGTTGCACCGATGCAGAAAAACATAGACAAGAATAGTAAGTGAGATATTTTCATTTTGTGTGTTATTTTTTTAAATAGGGTGTTATTTCTTTGATCCAGATGGCATAGCCTTCTGGTTTCATATGCAGCATGTCTTCTACAAATAGTTCTGGTCTTGGAGCACCGTTGCTGTCTAGCATTTTGGAGTTTACATCAATAAAAACTGCATTTTTTTGCTTACTGATGTACTCTTTTATCATGTTGTTTGCTTTGCTCACATTATCTGCAAACTTCATTCTTGAAGGACTCTGCTTCATAGAAATATATACGATGTTTGCTTTGGGAAGACCTTTACGAAGATTAGTATAAAACATCATAAATCTGTCGTACGTTTGCTCGGCACCAGCACCTGCTGCAATGTCATTTTCTCCACTATAAATTACCACTTGTTTAGGTTTGTATGCGAATACAAGTTCGTTGATGTAATCATTAGCCTGCTCAAGTGTAGAGCCTCCAAAACCGCGATTAATCGCATGATAATCTTTAAAAACTGTCTCCAGATCATTCCAACGTGTAAAAGAAGAACTGCCTACAAATACAACTTTGTTTTTGGCAGGCATTGATACACTGTCCTGATGTTTAAATTTTTGGATGTCGTTCCAAAAAGGTTTCTCCTGCGCAAATGAGTTAACAGACAGACTTACCAGTAATACAAAAAGCAGACGGAAATAGAAGTGATGTTTCATAATGTTTTATTTTTCTAATTAACTTTGGCAACCTCTGTTTTTTGAGAGACACCGCTCTCATTGATTGCTTCAATGCTAAAATAGTAAGTTTTATTTTTGTCCATCCCTTTATACCAGTATTCATTGGTATTATATATCATGATGCAGTTGTACAGTTTATCAGGTTCAGTGCCTATATAAATGTTGTAAGCGTAAGCTTCTTCAACAGGTGCCCATTTTAACCATGCACTACGTTTGTCTTTTTCGGTTCTTAATACAACAAAATCTTTTACACTTTTTGGTGCCGACTGATTACCATTACCAAAAACCCTTAAACCGCTAATAGCGAATTTACCTGTAGGCATGTGTATGTTTTCCAGTTTTATAAATCGTGCCTTAACCGGTTGTTCAAGCTCAACATAATCATGAGGAACATCAGTTTTATTTGTGCTTTTATCCTTTAAAATTTTCCATTTTACACCATCTGCAGAATACCACAGTTTGTATTGATGATAAATGTCTTGTCGTTTGCCAAGGAACTCAGCATCCTGATCTGCATAGTTAATCTGTACCGCATTTACTGTGGACACGTCACCAAGATCAGTTTGAATCCATTCCCCTTTATTTCCTGTTTTTGCACTCCAATAAGTTTTAATGCTTTCATCAACAGCGTTGTTGGCATAGTACGATCCAAGTGTTGATGATACAGCTACAGGCTTGTTATAGTTTAACAACATCCATCCGGTAAAACCGCTTTTTAAATGATCCTGAGCTTCAGTTGGTAAGTAATGAGGATAATCGCCAAAGGCAGCATCCATGTACATTACATCATCCTTATCGAATCCGGCTGGCCAAATACCAAGGCGACGCTCGAAATTGTTTTTTACGGAGATAGCAATAGTAGAAACATGCCAATAGTTTTTCCATTTATCCTGATAAGTAGCACCATGACCTGCACCACGGGCAAAGCCACCTGGCTTCCATGAAAAAGGAGTAGATTGATGTTCAAATGGTCCTAAAGGAGTAGGCCCAACAGCAACACCATCAGCATAGCCGCTAAATTCTGTACCCGGTGCTCCATATTGAAGGTAGTACTTACTGTTGTGCTTTGTTACCCAGGCACCCTCCATAAATGGATCTAAAAAGGTATTGTCCAAATATTCTCCAAACCGTTGCCATCCAAACCGTTCCGGATTTAGCAAGAGTAATTCTTTACGGGTGCCTATTGGTTCAAAAGTTTTTCGGTTTAACTCAATGCCATAAAGGGGGTAGCTATTGCTGCTACCATTGTACATGTATAGCTTGCCGTCGTCATCAACAAAATGAGCAGGATCCCATCCGCCAATCTCAAATTCATGAACAGCTTCTTTCCATTCATTGTTTTTAGGATCTGTACTCATCCATATCGGGAAATTTTTAGAGTAGGTAGAACCGAAAACAAGCATCGTATCTCCCTGCACCCATACCGATGGAGCACAAAGATCATCATAAACCGTATGCTCCGGTCTTAAAAAGTTTTTAGAAACGAATTTCCAGTTATACATATCGCTGCTCCACCAATAACCCCACTGATTGGTAGAAAACAGGTAATAATCTCCTTTATAGGTTACAATAACAGGATCAGCGGTAGCTCTGTGTTTTCCTTGTTCAGCAAAATTAGGAATAGGAGTATAGCCATAATCCAGGTTGATTGGATTACAATAAGTTAATTGTTTTTTTTGAGCAAATGCGCCTATGCTTAGGGTAAGCATCAGCAACATTGAAATATATATATTCTTCGTCATCATCTACAAATTGGGACTTGTGAATCCTAAGGTTTTAAGACCTCTTTTTACATCAGGGCTACTCATAAATAATTTCCACAATAAGCCGCTGCGGTAGTTTTCAATCATAACAATGATTGGCCCCTGATCTATAGCAAGGTGAGATTTTGCATACCAGTTTTTTTCTTCGCTAAAGGCATCAACAAAACCATATTCGCTCCATAGTTTGTCGCCTTTATCATAATAAAAATGTTTTAGCGCTTCCATTGAATATTCTGGGGTATAAGGGAAGGCAGATAAAGCTGCAGTTGGTGTAATTACCCCAAGGTCTTCCGTTGGCGAATGAGCTGCGTAGCCACCCCAGCTATCACTGGCAGTTAAGCCCCAGCTATTGGTACCGTAGCCTTTGTATTTTTTAGGGTTTTCTATACAGTAAGCTCTATTAATGAGCGTATGATTTTTATTCTGCTCCCAATAATCCGCATTATTGTCTTTTAATCCACGCGGATCTAAACCCAGGAATGAATAATGTGAAAAGAATAACGGACCTCCGTAATCAAAGCCTAATGGCAGTGTAATACCATTAAATTTACGGCCATTAAAGAAGGTGTTGTTATTTGCGTAACCATCGTCGTAAACGCGTTTGTTGATAGGGAATTTTGGTGATGATGCTGCCATCACATAAGTAATCAAGCACTCATTCCATCCCTTAATCTGATGGTTCATGCTCCAGCCATTGTTAGGGCTCCAGTGCCAGTAAAGAACATTCTGATTTTGAGTGAACCAGTTCCATTCAATACCTTCCCACATCCATAATATTTTATTTCTGATGTCGTTTTCGACAGGATTATCTGCAGTATAATACTGACGGGCAGTTAATAAACCTTGAAACAATAAAGAAGTTTCAACGATATCTGCACCATCATCTTTTGGGCTAAAGCGGATTACTTTTCCGGTTTCGCCATTTAACCAATGAGGGAAAGCACCATGAAACATATCTGCTTTCCATAAAAAGTCTACAATTTTTTTTGTGCGTTCAGCAGCTTGTTCACGAGTAATGAATTTACGCTCGGCTGCTACTATCATAGCCATAACGCCAAAACCGGTACCGCCAGTTGTAACTACCTCATCGCCGTAGTCAAATGATCGGTTACTGCGTTCGCGCGCCATGCCGCTAACAGGGTGTCCAAAATCCCAGAAGTATCTGAAAGTTTGTTTTTGTACCAGATCAAGAAGCTGATCATCGGTAAGGTTTTTTTTAATGGAGAGGTCAGCCGTTATTTTATTGCTTTTTTTTTGCCCCCGCACAGGATTTGTAAATAGAGCAAAAACTAATGAAAATATTAGGAGGATTGAAAAGTGACTGATTTTTATCATGTGCTTGTAACTAAAAAAGGTTGCTGCTTTGACAGGAGCAACCTTTTAAATTGAATTAATTATAACCGGGGTTTTGCTTTAATAAACCACCACTTTGGTCTATTTCGGTTGAAGGAATTGGCCAAACTTCATTTTTGTTAGCTTTCCATCCTTTTGGACCAAACACTTGAAGTGCACGGCCCTGACGAATTACATCGAAGTAACGGTCACTTTCCATTGCCAACTCCACTTGTCGTTCGTGCCAGATTGCTTCTTTTAATGCTGTTTTATCACTGGTTGTCACGTCTGGCAGAATCGCTGCATTAGTTCCTCGCGCACGTTTTCTTACACGATTTAATGATGTCTTGGCAAGCGTTGGGTTTCCAAGTTCATTGGCGGCTTCTGCGTTCATCAAGAGTATGTCTGCAAATCTCAGGATACGAATGTTTTGTTGAGCGCCTTCATTAAATCCGGATACACGCATTCCAAATGGCACATATGATTTTTGATTATATCTCTCATTTGGTACAGTGTTAGGAATAACGTCTCCCTGAGGAGTAGTCTCGCCTTTAAAAATAATGGTTGCGTCTCTTCTTGGATCGCCGGTTTCAAAGGCATTAGCCAAAGCTTCTGAAGGTGTATTGAATCCCCATCCGCCTCCCGCAACACCTGCAACACCTTGTACCTGACTGTATTGTGAGGTTGATGCTGCAGCATTACCGGGCAACAATTCGCATTGGATCTCGAACACAGATTCAACGTTGTTCTCGTTTTCCGTTCTGAATCCTTTTTCGAAATCTGGAAAAAGATCATAACCTAATCCCATAACCTGGTTGGTTAGCGATAACACCTGATCCCATTTTTGCTGGTACATTGCTGCTTTGGCCATCATCCCTAAAGCGGCACCCTTTGTTGCTCTGCCAAGCTCGGCTGCCCCGTAAGTAGTTGGCAGAACTGCAGCTGCTTCTGTCAGATCTTTTTCGATTTGAGCATATACCTCTTCTTTGGTGGATTGAGGCATGTTGTACTCGGTAGCGTCTTTAGGAACATGAAGTCTTAAAACCACATTTCCATAGGCACGTACAAGTCTGAAATAAGAGTATGCCCGTATAAACTTGGCCTCAGCTAAGTAACGTTCTTTTAAGTTAGCGTCCATTTCTATATTTGGGACATTATCCAATACCTGATTAGAAAGATTAATGTTTTGGTATTGACCTGTCCAGAAATCCTGTAGGGAACCTTGTGTTGAGGTTACGGTGAAATTATCATAAAGGTTAAAGAACGTTGCATCAGTAGGTGTACTTCCTTTATCAGCCTCATCAGAACCAGTGCTTTCTATAACAATGGCATTAAATGCCACACTATTCCAGGTGCGCAATTGCGCATACATGGCGTTTACCCCTTTTAAGGCATCTTCTGGTGTTTTCCAGAATTGAACAGCAGGCTGCTGAGCCTGTGGGGGAACATTTAGGAATTCTTTTTTACAGGAGGTCGTAAACAGCATTACACTTAAAGCTGCCGCTGCGAAGCAGGACTGTATATTTATATGTGTTTTCATATTCAAAGTCAGTTAGAATGTTAAGTTAACACCGAAATTATAAGTAGCAAACAATGGATAGACGTTGGTGTCAATTCCTGCGTTTGTAGGGGTGCCGCCTACCTCAGGACTAAATCCTTTGTAACCAAATAGGTTTACCGCATTTTGCGCATTTATAAAGACCCTTAGACTCCTGGCTTTCCATTTAGTGGTTAAAGATTGAGGTAGGGTATAGCCCAGCTGTATGTTTCTCAGACGGATATAATCACCACTTTCTACATAAAAAGAGTTAGGGGCATTGTTAAGACCACTGGCAAGGTTTGCTGATGGGTAAGTGTTAGATGTTCCGGCACCATTCCAACGGTGGTCGAAAAAGTCTTTGGTATAATTCTCATTACCAAAACGATTAGCCAAATTGGCGTTTAACACATCTACTCCGGCAACACCCTGAATGTCCACGGTAAGATCAAAGCTTTTGTAAGCGAAATTGGTATTTACACCGTAGCTAAACTTAGGATTAGGATTACCCAATACTACTCTGTCTCTCAAATCAATAGTGCCGTCATTATTAATGTCCGCATATTTGAAGTCACCTTTTGAAAAGCTATTGTTTGTCCATTCAGCAGCTTCCTCAGGTGATTGGAAAACACCTACAACCTGATAGCCAAAGAATTCACCAATAGGTCTGTTGTTAACTGTTCTGGTAGATAAGTAGCCACTTGTCAGTCCTACACCACCCTTATAAACCGGGTTATCTCCCGAGGTTACATTCAATACTTTATTGTTGTTAATGCCCAGATTCGCACTGATTGTATACGTTAACCCGCCTTCAGTTTTGTCAGCCCATGTAGTCAAAAATTCAACTCCGCTATTCTTAATGTCGGCCTGGTTACCTAAGATTGTACTGTTTGTAGTTCCTAAACTTCCAAGAATTGGAATATTAAAAATGGCCTGTTCAGTTTTTCGTGTGTAATAATCAGCCTCTATTTTCAATC
>NZ_CAMLHF010000239.1 GCF_946479715.1 uncultured Pedobacter sp.
CATTAATTATTGCATGCGCGCCCCAAACTATTGTGGCCGCATTACTAGCCTCTAAGGGTTGTCTTTATGCAGGAGCAGGATTAACTACCACTTCAATGCCCGAAAGCGGTCTGGTGGCTTTAAATACATCCTTGCCGGAAGTAATGTTTGTAAAAAGAAAGGCGCTGCTAAAAAATGAGGCACTAACTAAGTATAATGCCATATCTATAGGCCCTGGTTTAGGTAAAGGAGCAAAGGCTGAGCAGACACTGGCGCAGTTATTTGCCCTAAAAAGAGACTTTATTGCTGATGCAGATGCCTTGAATATATTAGCGTCGCGTCCGGATCTGTTAGCTGTAATAGAAAAACACTCCATAATAACACCCCATCTAAAGGAATTTGATAATTTATTTGGCAAGCATACAAATTGGTGGGACAGATTGCAGACCGCACGAAAAAAGGCGATACAGCTTGGGATAGTTATTGTGCTTAAAAACCAATATACTTTTATAGTGAGCCAACGAGGCGAAGTACTTATTAATTCCACTGGTAATCCGGCAATGGCGCAAGGTGGTATGGGTGATGTACTTACCGGAATAATTACAGCATATGTTGCACAAGGTTATCCCGCTAAGGATGCCGCAATATTAGGATGTTATTTTCATGGCAAAGCAGGCGATGATTTGGCTGCGGACTCTTTTAATGTAACTGCATCGCAGGTTGCAGTGCAACTTCCAAAAACTGTAAAAGATTTCCTCGGTTAAAATTATTAGATCGAAACGTTGCCTATTACAATCATTTGATTCATGGTAGGGCTTACGCTGCCACCTTTTTTCTCTAGCGTTACTGCAAATGCAGCAGCTGAGCCAATTTCTTTCATGGCTACAAGAATATGTGTAGAATCGGCTTTAACATCAAACACGCCTAAATCAACAGGTTTACCATTTACAATAGCCCAAAGTTGATATTGATGTTGCTGATCATTGACAGGTAAATCCATTTTAGAATTGTCGACCATCACATGTTTGCCTTTGGCATGCCAGTAAACCGTCATTTTAGCTTTAGGATCCATAACAGTTCCTGCTAATTTTACAGTTTTCCAATCCGGATCATTATTCATGTCAATGATCTTTTGCAGATCAGCATTACTTTGCTTCATGAAATTCACAGTACTTGTAAATTTCTCGTTGTTAAGGTTTAAAGCTAATATCTGATCTTTTGCATCACCTAATTCATTGTGTGCAGAGTAAAGCGCAACAATACTTAAAGCCAAAAGAGCAATACATGCTACAAGAGCAATTCTTAATGATTTTATTTTGGATTCGTAAGGAGCAGTATTCAGTGGTACAATTACCGCTTCTTTAATAGGGTCAATTGCTTTAACTGGCTGTGCTAGCGGTTCAGTTTTTTTCTGACTTTTAGAAACACCTATTTTTTCAAGAATTTTACTCTCCAGATCAATAGAAGGGCTTATGGCATTTTCAAGTGCATATTGTTCCATAGCAATTTCAATGGCTTCAATTTCCTGTTTTATTTCAGGATATTTTGATGCCATTGCTTCAACTTCAGTCTGCTCCTGAGCATTCAATTGCCCCAGAACGTAAAGTTCAAGTATGCCTGATTCAATATATGCTTTTACTTCTTCCACTTTAGTTAAAATGCTTTCTTAATTCCATAATAGCCATTCTGATACGTGTTTTTACAGTACCTAATGGTAAATTTAATTCTTCTGCCGTTTCTACGTGTGTATATCCCTTAAAATATACCATATTTAATACATCATTAAATTCTGGCTTCAGCGCGGTAACCATATCTTTAATCCCCAGAATATCCGCATTAAAGGTAACTTCTTTTTGTGCGTCAATGAAATCTACGTTATTTTCTATGTCTTGGTTTTTGCCGGAATTTTTAAAATCTTTTGAGCGTACTTTGTCTATAGCTAAGTTGCGCGCTATGTTCATCATCCAGGTAAACAGACGGCCTTTAGAGCTATCGTAGCTACCTGCAGAGTTCCATATTTTTATAAAGGTTTCTTGTAACAGATCTTCGGCTACTTCCGTTTGTTGAATAATCCTTGAGATAACGCCAAGGAGTGCACCAGAGTACATGTCATACAGTGCCTGAACAGCTATAGTATCCTGACTTTTCAGTTTACTAACCAGCTCTTCTTCAGATAGCGATATTTTTTTTGTAGTTCCCAAGGGTTTGCTAATATACAGAAACTACAACAAGATGAAAGGAGAATTTGTTTTTAATTAACCGAAAGTTAAAAATCAAATAAGTGTTTCTCTGCGTGATAAGAAGAACGTACCAGAGGGCCACTTTCTACATACCTTAATCCTTTAGCCAATCCTATTTCTTTGTATTTAGCAAATTGATCTGGATGAATCCAGTCTATCACAGGGTGATGATTGCGTGTAGGTTGCAGATACTGACCCAATGTTAATATATGAACTCCGTTAGCTACTAAGTCATCCATTGCTTCTAAAACATCATCCTCTGTTTCTCCTAAACCAAGCATAATGCCTGTTTTAGTTCTTAATCCAAACTCCGAGATACGTTTCAGACATTCTAAACTTCTATCGTATTTTGCCTGGATACGCACTTGTTTTGTTAAACGCCTAACCGTTTCAACATTGTGCGACATCACCTCAGGTCTTTCTTCCAGTACGCGGTATAAGTTATCCCATACCCCTCTGAAATCAGGTATAAGGGTTTCAAGTGTAGTCCCAGGACTTTCTCTTCTAATTGCCTGCAGCGTTTCAGCCCAGATAATAGAACCACCATCCTTTAGGTCATCTCTGTCTACCGAAGTAATAACGCAATGTTTTACCTGCATTAGTTTAACAGAATTGGCCACACGGTTTGGCTCGTCCAAATCAACTGCTAAAGGTCGCCCTGTAGCCACAGCACAGAATGAGCAGGAACGTGTACAAATATTTCCCAGAATCATAAAGGTAGCTGTACCTGCACCCCAGCATTCGCCCATATTAGGGCAATTACCACTTTCGCAGATCGTATGTAGCTTATGGGTGTCTACAAGACTACGAACTTGTGCATATTCTTTACCAACAGGAAGCTTTACTCTAAGCCAATCTGGTTTACGTTGTACTGGGTTTTCTGAAACAACAGGAAGTGCGATCATGAGACAAAGTTAAGCAATAGGTTTGAATTGTTGCAAAAATGAAATGTTTACCTGGTGTAATGTTATTTTTTAGCCCCATGTAAGTGTCTGATAATCAGATTTGTATTGGGGTTTATACAATGCTTATACAATGATCATACAATAGTTAAACAATGTTAAAGCAATAAAAGATTGTATGAATAGTGTGTAAGTGATTGATAAACAACATGTAACGACAGTGTAAGGTATGCGCTTAGCATGCCCGAAAAAGGGTTTCTTTTAACTTATAAAGTAGATTTGCTAATTGTTGATCACTTCTGCAACTTCGTCTGCAGAGATGTCGCTATGAGAAGCATCAAGGATACAATCTCCGTTTTTGATCAAAAGGATTTGAGGAGATTCATGGTGCACTTGAAAAATTTCAGCTATTTCAGCAGAAATGTCGCGATAGCTGATGAGGTCTAGAAAATACAGTGAGGTATCAGCGGGTAATACTTCCCAATCCAATTCGAAGCGTCGTTTAGCCATAGAGCTAACCGAACAGCGGGTACTGTGTTTAAAAATTAAACTGTAACCTTCTTTTTGTTTTATTTCGCTGATTTGAGTTAAATCAGTAATGTTTTTCCACTGCATCTAATATCTTTCTAAAGTTTAGTCTTAGTTATCATCTTCTTCTCTTGCCTTCCGGATACGAATTGTAAGCCGGACAAAGCCTGTTAGAACATGCTTCTAAAACAGATATGGCAAAAAATACGCCAAGTAATAAAATAGCTACTTTCTTCATCTGTATGATCTTTAATTGATATATTCTTCTAATCTACAGCTTTTCGAAGAAAGTATCAAAGTAATTTTAGACTGTTGCCAACAGCTCAGCCATTTTTAAAGCGGTAATAGCGGCCTCATCGCCTTTATTCCCGTGTTTACCACCGGCTCTGTCTATAGCCTGTTGCTGATCGTTAGTAGTTAATACACCAAATATTACAGGCTTGCTATGTTTAACACTTACCTGAGTGATGCCGTTTGCAACTGCATCGCAAATGAAGTCAAAGTGTTTAGTGTCACCCTGAATTACACATCCAAGGCAAATAACCGCATCAAGATCCTTATGTTTTTGTAAAAGCAGGTCAGCTGCGGATGTTAGTTCAAAACTACCCGGTACTGCAATTGATAGGATATTCTCTTGGGCAACACCATGTTTAGTTAGTGTTTCCAAAGCGCCATTGTATAAACTTCCGGTAATTTCTGCGTTCCATTCTGCTACCGCTATTGCTATCTTAAAAGCGCTTCCGTTTGGTACTGTTGTATGAGAAAAATCAGACAGGTTCTTTAATTGTGTTGCCATAGGGCAAAGCTATGGAAAAATCATAAAAGTTTTTTAATTGAAAAGTAAGGAAGTGCACAAAAAAGGCCAGTACATATGTACCGGCCTTTTACTATAATGTAATAATATTTTATTTTACCTGTGCTTCTGCACGAGCAATATATTCGTCTATCATTTGAGCTTCCTGACTTTGAGGATACTGTGTTTTGATTTTGTTGTAAGCATCAGCAGCACCTTTGTAGTCTTTTTGAACCTCATATACTAAACCTAGTTTTTTAAGGAATAATGGAGAGGTGAATTTGTTACTCGCTTTATCAGCAGCTTTTTTATAATAAGTGATGGCTTGCTTGTAGTCTTTTAGTTCGCTGTAAGCGTCACCTAGTAAACCTAAAGCTAAAGGATCTGCAACAGGGCTTCCTGTATCAGAGTATTTACCTAAAGATTCAATTGCTTTTTTGTATTCACCTTTACGTAAATAGATGCCGCCTAAATAAAGGTTAGCAAGGTTAGCCGATTTAGTGTTAGCATATTCATCAGCAATTTTTTCAAACCCTGGATAACCACCCTCGCCGTTTATAGCTTTATTGGACAATGAGTCTACACCAAGGAATTGCTCTGCTTTATACATTTTAGCTGAGGCTTCTTCCGCTCTGTTTTTTAAATAAACATTCTGATACCAGATGTAAATTCCAATTAGTACAATGATAGCACCTGCAATGAACAAAAGGCTTTTTGAGTTTTCTTGTAAAAAAGAACCCTTTCTTACCTGTTGATTTATTTCTTTTTCTGTTGTGGACATTTTATTTAAAAAAATTAAGGACTGCAAAAATACATTTTTACATTAAAGTATCAACCTCTTTTTTGAGTATTTAAATAAAGTTTAATGAACTGAGCGTTAATTAGAACCGACCGATGGTCGAATATGTTACTGAGGCATGTTAAACTGCCGTCAAAATGGGGAAAGTTTGTGGGTAAATAAATAGGGTGTATCGACCTGATTTAACAAAGCTAAACGGTAACTTTGGCTTCAGATAATATGTGGTTAAAGAATATTACACTCCTAAATTTTAAGAACTACGCAGATGCTAGTATTAGTTTTTCCAAAACAGTAAATGCGTTTGTGGGAAACAATGGCGCCGGTAAAACTAATTTGCTCGATGCAATACACTATTTATGTCTTTGTAAGGGCTATTTTAATCCAATAGATAGTCAGCAGATTAAAACAGCCGAGGATCTTTTTTTAATACAAGGTGATTTTGACCGTAAAGAAAAGAATGAGAAAATAACCTGCGGTGTTAAAAGAAATCAGAAGAAACAGTTTAAAAGGAACAAAAAAGAGTACGATAAATTAGCTGATCATATTGGGTTGTTCCCTTTGGTAATGATTTCTCCTTACGATACCAATATTATTACTGATGGAAGCGAGGAACGAAGACGTTTTATGGATAATGTGATCTCGCAAACGGATACACGTTATCTGGATGAACTGATTTTATACAATCGCCATCTGTTAAATCGCAATGCGCTATTTAAGCAGATAGCAATAACAAGAAGCTACGATCCAACCTTGCTGGAGATTTATAATGAGCAATTGGTTCAGTCGGGTGTAAAGATTTTTGCTAAGCGGAAACAATTTATGCTTGATTTTATTCCACTCTTTGATAAGTACTATCAGTTTTTAACTGATGATAATGAGCAGGTAAGTTTGCAATACCAGAGTCAGTTAAGTGATACTCCTTTTGAACAGCTACTTGCACAGTCTATAGAAAAGGATAAGATTTTAGAGAGAACTACAACCGGAATTCATAAAGACGATCTGATATTTACCATTACAGAAATGCCTTTAAAGAAGTTTGGCTCGCAGGGGCAACAAAAATCGTTTTTAATTGCATTAAAATTGGCGCAATATGCTTATCTTCAGAAACATAAAGGGTTTAAGCCTTTGCTGTTGCTAGACGATATTTTTGATAAACTTGATGATAGCAGGATGCATAAATTAATGGAAATGGTTTCCCATCAGGATTTTGGACAGATTTTTATAACGGATACAGGAAGAGAGAGAGTTTTGGCATTGTTTAATAAGATAAACGTGCCGGTAACATTATTTGAAGTAAATAACGGATCAGTAAATCATGCGTAAACCTAATGATATTACCTTAAAAGAAGGTATTGGTAAATTACTGAATGTGTACAGACTAAAAGGACGGTTTGATGAAACCTCTGTGGTTGCTTATTGGCCAGAATTAATGGGTAAAGCTGTTGCGAACCGGACTACACAGATTTATATTGCACACAAGAAGTTGTTTGTGAGACTTGAATCGTCGGTTGTTAAAAACGAATTGCTGATGGTTAGAGCCGGCATTATTCAAAAGATAAATGAACATGCCGGCACTGAAGTGATTACAGATATTGTGTTTCTGTAGCGTTTTTGTACCTAACTTAAAATATCCTGCTGATCAACCAAATGATTAGCGCTAGTACCAGAACAACAACAATTACTCCTGTCCAAACGCCTGCTTTAAAAATTCCTTGAATTAATTCACAGCTGGCTAATGTGGTTGATAGAAATGCAATAATTGCAAGTGGAAAAAATCTTTTGGTCATCATAAGCTTTATGTTTTAATGTATGTAACAAAATCTTATGATAATGGTTTTAGATTTACTTGCCGTTTACCTTAAGAAGCTCAATTTCAAAAACCAATGTGCTGTAAGGAGGGATGTCCTGACCGGCACCACGTTCGCCGTAAGCAAGGTTATATGGTATGAAGAATTTATACTTTGAACCTGCAGGCATTAATTGCACTCCTTCTGTCCACCCAGCAATTACACCGTTAAGCAGGAATGAGATGGGCTCATTTCTATCGTATGAACTATCAAATTGTTTTCCGTTTAATAAGATCGGAAGAGCACACGTCTGAACTCCAGTCACTACCA
>NZ_CAMLHF010000240.1 GCF_946479715.1 uncultured Pedobacter sp.
CATACCGACCCAAAGTTTCAAGACTTGGTTCGAACCGATATCAGCATTGAAATTGGAAGGCAAAGTTTTAACCATACAAGTGCCTAGTTTGTTCTTCTATGAATGGTTGGAAGAACACTATGTAGGGCTGCTTCGTAAAACAGTTAAAAAGCAATTAGGAGATGAGGGAAGGTTAGAGTATAACATCGTTGTGGATAAGTCTTCTAATACGGGCTCGCCTTATACGACTAACATGCCAAGTAATGGAAATGGGGCAGAGGCTAAGATTCAATCAATGCCAATTCCTGTTTCTATAAACAAAGACATTAAGAATCCTTTTATCATTCCGGGTTTAAAGAAACTTAATGTTGATCCTCAATTAAATTCTAACTATACGTTTGAGAATTACATAGAGGGAGATTGCAACCGTTTAGCAAGATCAGCGGGGTATGCCGTAGCCGCAAAACCGGGAGGTACTTCATTTAATCCTTTAATGATTTATGGAGGAGTAGGGTTAGGGAAAACACACCTTGCTCAGGCTATTGGTAATGAAATTAAGCGTAACATGCCAGACAAACTGGTAATTTATGTTTCATGTGAGAAATTCTGTCAGCAATTTGTAGATTCATTAAAGAACAATACGATTAATGATTTTGTGAATTTCTATCAGGCAATGGATGTAATCATCATGGATGATGTACACAACTTTGCCGGTAAAGAAAAAACGCAAGATATATTCTTCCATATCTTTAATCATCTTCATCAATCAGGTAAGCAGGTTATTTTATCATCAGATAAAGCACCTAAAGATCTGGCCGGACTAGAAGAAAGATTGTTAAGCCGTTTTAAATGGGGCCTTTCTGCAGACTTGCAGATTCCTGATTTTGAAACAAGAATAGCAATTCTTAAAAAGAAAATGTATGCAGATGGTATCGAATTACCTTCTGAAGTAGTGGAGTACGTAGCCCACAACATTGACAATAACGTAAGGGAACTGGAAGGTGCAATGGTTTCCCTGTTAGCGCAATCAACTTTAAACAAAAAAGACATCGATTTGGCATTGGCTAAACAGATGTTGAAGAACTTTATTAAAAATACTTCCAAAGAGATTTCTATGGAGTACATTCAGAAACTGGTATGTGAGTATTTTGAAGTTCCTGTAGACATGGTAAAATCGCAAACACGGAAACGTGAGATTGTTCAGGCAAGACAGATTTCCATGTATCTTTCAAAGAGCCATACTAAGTCATCATTAAAAACTATTGGAGCTTTCTTTGGAGGAAGAGATCACTCTACAGTAATTTATGCATGCCAGACAGTTGAAGATCTGATTGATACAGATAAGAAGTTTAAAGGTTACGTACACGACATACAAAAGAAATTAAAAATGAGCTAAATCATTAGAGCTCAAGTCTTATCACAAAAAAAAGGCCTGTATCATAAATCATGATCAAGGCCTTTTTTTTGTAGTTGAATGTTTATTTTAAAACATCAAGCTTCATTAACCCATAAAATAATGCGGCTGAATGTAATGCCTGATCAATTTTATTGTCTTTTAGAATTTGCTTAGCTTCTTCGATAGTATATTCCTCAACATTAAGGATTTCATGGTCATCCAGATGCTGATCATGAGTTTTAACGCCACCTTTTAGCAAATAGGTATAGGTAACATTTGTAGATGTTGCCGGATTGGGATATAGTGTAGCTATCAATTCGGAGCTTTTAAAAGAATAGCCGGTTTCTTCCAATAGTTCTCTTTTAATGGCTACCTCAGGCAATTCATCGCCATCTATAACGCCACCAGGAACTTCTAAGGAAATAATATCAGCACCATGGCGATATTGGCGAACCAAAATTATTTTATTGTCTTCTGTTACTGCTACAGCATTAACCCAATTCGGGTATTCAAGTACATAATAGTCGTCTTTTATAACACCATTTTGCAAATCACAGGTATCTACACGTAATGTCGCCCATCTTTCTCTCACCAGATATCTTGATGAAAGTCTTTGCCATTTTTTTATTTCCATATTAGGTATTAAGATATTGATCAACCAGTTTTTGGCGGTCGAGATTAGTCATGTTTATAATGTGGTGCTTTGTTTCCAGTAAATAGTATATTAAATATAGCTTCTCAGCAAAAGAGTCGTTCCTTGGGTTAATAACCGAAGGATCGAATTGAGAGTAAAGAAACTGACTCAGCATTTCTAATTTTTCGGCAGGGAATTCCTTTTCAGTTAACAGTGCCTCAAATTCAGAAGAATTACTAGAGAATAGTTCTTCAGGTGTTATTCCAAAATTATTTACCAATGATTCCATTAACAGATCATCTGCCTCAGCCAATTTGCCTTCTAGCTTTAAACCCATAATACGGGCTAAAACTTGTGCAAGTTTCTGAATTTCTGCTGTAATTAAGTCTCTTCTTAACATATTCTTTACCAGCTACCACTACTACCACCGCCACCAAAACTACCACCACCAAAGCCTCCGAAGCCACCGCCTCCGCCGCCACTGCTACCTCCGCCCCAGCCACCGCCAGAACCTCGGCCACCGCCTAATAACATACTCCAGAAAAGAGCGTCAGCAGCTCCGCGACCACCAATTACTTGTCCGCCGCCGCCGCTACCACCACCTCTTCTAAGGATAATGATTATGACAACAATGATAATGATGATGGCCAGCATACTGCCTCCTCCACCCGCATCATTCCTCTTTTTGGGATTTTCGTTCTTGTATTCGCCTTTGGTATATTTTATAATAGCATCAGTACCTGCATTAAGTCCCTGATAATAATCTCCGGTTTTAAAATATGGTTTTATCTCGTTTTCGATAATACGTTTGGCATAAATGTCTGGTAATACCCCTTCCAGGCCATATCCCGTTTGGATAGAGATTTTTCTGTCGCCAAGAGCAATCACGATCATTATCCCATTATTTTTCCCTGAACTACCAACTCTCCATTTTCTGCCAAGTTCAAGCGCATACTCGTTAATATCATAGTCGCCAACAGATTTTAATACAGCTATCGCAATTTGAGTAGAGCTTGAATCATCAAATGCAACCAGTTTCTGTTCCAATTGTTGCAATTGATCAGCTGAAAGGGTGCCAGTATAATCATTTACCAGTTTGGTTGGCTTTGCCGGAAAATCCTGAGCAAATCCAATCATGGATGTTGTAAGTAAGAATAATGCTACGATTAATTTTTTCATAGCTTATGTGGTTTTATTCTGATCCATAAAAATAATGTCATTTGGCAGCTCATTAATGTCGTCATTTTGTGAAGGGAAAAATGTTGCAAGTTTTTCTCCTGCCAAAATTACGCCTGCTATTATGCCTTGAGCTAAATTGCCAGAGGCAAAATGAGCTTTCATTGCAACTTTAGTTGTTTCCCAGAAATCTGCAGGTACAACTTTATTAATTCCACTATCACCAACTATTGCAAACTTATGATCTACATAAGCAAGATATATCAATACACCATTGTGTCTTGATGTTTTATCCATCCCAAGTTTTGAAAAGTAGGATGTTGCTTTTTCAAATGCGTCGCCGCTGCAATGTTTATCTATGGCAATTCTGATTTCGCCTGAAGTGGCTTTTTCAGCATCGGATATGGTTTGGGAAATTAGTTCTTGTTCTTGTTCTGTGAATGGCCCCATAATTGGATTGCTTTTATAAAGATAAGGGTAATGTATGTTTATTCACTTAAACATACATTACCCTTAAATGTTGTTAGGTATATTAGAATTCTACTTTTGGTGCATTTTGTGCACCAGCATCAGCTTTAAAAGCTGCTTTTTGGCTAAATCCGAATATTCCTGCAGTAATGTTGTTCGGGAATGATCTTACCTTTGTGTTATAAGTTTGAACCGATTCGTTAAAATCTTTACGCGCTACTGTGATACGATTTTCAGTACCTTCCAGTTGAGCTGATAATTCACTAAACTGTTGAGTAGCTTTAAGCTCAGGATAGTTCTCTGTCAGAACCATTAATCTGCCCAATGCCTGACTTAACTGACCTTGTGCAGCCTGATATTTTTGCATATTCTCTTCGGTTAATTTATCAGGGTCTACTGTGATCTGGCTTGCTTTAGAACGTGCTTCAATAACCTGAGTTAATGTACTCTGCTCAAACTTTGCAGCACCTTTAACTGTACTTACAAGATTAGGGATCAAATCAGAACGGCGTTGATATTGTGTTTCAACCTGTGCCCATTTGGTTTTTACATCCTCATCCAGTTTAACCAAGCCGTTGTAACCACAGCCACTTACAGCCACTAATAAGACTAAGATTCCTACAATTACTAAAACTACTTTTTTCATATTTTTCTGTTTTGTTTTTCAGTGTTAATTTACGCATTAGAACTCAATTTCTGTACCTTTGTTACAGTTCAGGAGAAAAACCTGACAACAATAACGCAAAAAGACATCTAAATTACGCTGGTTCCAGCAGAAATCAATAATATAATCGCCGCAGTGAAAGCCTTTAGAAAAGCCAAAATGATGGTATTTCTCCTTGTAAAGCCTATAAAATTCTTAAAAGATTAAATTACCCGCTTTCAAGAAAAGTAATTTTCTAAGGGAAGAACAAGCAATTTTTTCGCTGTAAAATAACTGACATAATTACAATTCATGCACTGCCAAAAGAAGTCAGAAGCTTTCAAATTTATATCTAATGTTTAAAATAGTAAGAATCTTTTAATATTGTAAGATGTACCTTTGCATCAATTCAGGATAAAAACCTGACTATAATTATGCAAAAAGACATCGAAATAACACTGGCTCCAGAAGAGATCGACAGCGCAACTGCGATTAAGAAAAACCTTTCGGAAGCTTTAAAAATTGACTTTTCTAGAATTGACGGATATAAAATCCTTAAAAGATCAATTGATGCCCGTTCAAGAAAAGTAATATACAGGCTACAGGTAAGAGCATTTATTGATGAACCGTTATTAACCGAATCCTTTGTTGTTAACTATAAAAATGTTAGCGATGCCAAGCATGTGATTATTGTGGGTGCTGGTCCGGCCGGATTATTTGCAGCACTTCAGTGTATCGAAAACGGGTTAAAGCCAATAGTGCTTGAGCGTGGTAAAGACGTAAGGCAACGAAGAAGAGATTTAGCAGCAATAAACAAAGAAGGTATTGTAAATACTGAATCTAATTATTGTTATGGCGAAGGGGGGGCTGGAACTTATTCAGATGGAAAGCTATATACCCGATCCAATAAGCGTGGGGATATTAATAAAGTGCTTCAGGCCTTTGTTCAGCACGGGGCTGCGGAAGATATTCTTGTTGATGCCCGTCCTCATATCGGTACAAATAAACTGCCTCATATAATTACTGCAATAAGGGAAACAATTTTAAACGCAGGAGGAGAGGTTCGCTTCGATCAAAAAGTAACGGATGTTTTAGTCGATTTTGGAAAAATAAAAGGTGTAGAGGTTAACGGAGAAGAAAAGCTATTGTCTGACGCTGTTATTTTAGCCACCGGGCACTCAGCACGAGATATTTATGAATTACTTCATAAAAGGAATATCCTTGTTGAAGCCAAGCCATTTGCCCTGGGGGTAAGAATAGAGCACCCTCAATCTATTATAGATTCGGCTCAATACCATTGTGATATCCGGAGTGAATTTTTGCCTCCGGCTTATTATAGTTTGGTTGAGCAGGTAGGTGCCAGAGGCGTGTTCTCGTTTTGCATGTGCCCGGGAGGAATAATTGCCCCTTGTGCAACTTATGCTGATGAAATAGTTGTTAATGGATGGTCGCCATCAAAAAGGAATAATCCATTTGCGAATTCTGGAACGGTAGTACAAATAACACTTGATGATGTTAAAGGCGACGATCCGCTAAGAATGATGCATTTTCAGTCGGAAATAGAGAAAACTGCTTTCAGGCTTGGTGGCGGGGATCTGGTTGCGCCTGCCCAAAGGATGGTTGACTTTGTAGAGGGTCGAGTTTCAGTAGATCTACCCAAAAATTCTTATTTGCCTGGAACACGGAGTGTAATGCTTAAAGAAACATTGCCAGATTTTGTAGCATCAAGTTTAAAAAATGCGTTGCCCCTGTTTGGAAAAAAAATGAAAGGTTATTATACGAATGAGGCTATTCTAGTGGGTGTAGAAAGTAGAAGTTCATCACCAGTTAGGATTCCAAGAGACAAAGAGACTTTTCAGCATCCACAGGTTGCTGGCTTATATCCTTGTGCTGAAGGTGCTGGTTATGCAGGGGGCATAGTATCGGCTGCTATTGACGGTGTTAATTGCGCCAATGCAGTTTTAAAGTTTAGCTAAACACATTTACCTTTTATTTGTTGTTTTCGTATGATTGATTTCGCAAATGAGCTTAGAAAAGGATATAGTGGAGATGCCTGGCACGGCAACAGTGTATCCGCTATTATTTCGTCGGTAAGTAAAGATCAAATATTTAAACGACCAATTCCAACTGCACATACCATTGCTGAACTTGTATTGCATTTAACTTCATGGACGGAAGAAGTATTTTCGAGGCTGGAAGGTAACTTGGCCAAGGAGCCTGAAAAAGGCGATTGGCCTATGGCCAAAGAAGAAACAATGCAGGAGTGGGATGCTATTTTAAGTGATTTTCGTTTAGCTAATGAAAAACTGCTTAATCTTGCAAGGGAAATTTCTGAAGACCAATGGAAAACAGCTGTTAATCAGGTTTCGGGTCCTAGAGTAAATTATTTTGAGTTATTTAATGGTTTGGTGCAGCATCATGCTTATCATGCAGGGCAAATCTCTTTGTTATTAAAATTTTAGATTGTGAAAAAAACATTAATTATAGGGGCTAGCCCTAATCCGGATAGATATGCCTATAAAGCTGCGCATATGCTTAAATCAAAAGGACACAATATTATCAATGTTGGCATAAAAAAAGGAGCAGTGGCCGGAGAAGAGATTGAGCAACCAGGGCATCTGCATAATGATATTGATACGGTTACCTTATATATAGGCCCGCATTTGCAGAGTGGTTACTATAACTATATACTGGAAACAAAACCTAAACGAGTTATTTTTAATCCTGGAACTGAAAATCAGGAACTGGAAGAGCTGTTGTTGGCAAATGATATTGAGCCTATAGAGGCTTGTACCTTGGTGTTGTTATCTACTGGTCAGTATTAGTATATTTTTTAAACGACTTTCCGACGACTCATAGACGACTTTGAAACGACTCTGAACGACCTTTTGTCGTTTGTAAGGCTTTTTGGTGTGGGGTATCAGGCGATGGTGTATTATGGCTAATGTTACTTTGTTTTTAACTTGCTGTTAATTTTTCTTATTGTGGTTTAGCGAGTTAGGGATATTTTG
>NZ_CAMLHF010000241.1 GCF_946479715.1 uncultured Pedobacter sp.
GTGCAATAGCAGCGCTCGAATTTGCAAGAGAAAAGGGAATTGATGTTCCCGGCGAATTAAAAATTATAGGTTACTCAAATGATCCCAGAACATCAATAATTACTCCTGCAATAACTACTATAGAGCAGTTTCCCGATGAAGTGGGTAAAAAGATAGTTGAAACGCTGATAAATTCGTTGAAAAATAATACAAATATAATTGATGAAAGAACAGTGCCAATTACGATACCTGTTCAGTTAATTAGAAGAATGACAACCTAAAAACTAAATATTAAATAACATTGATGATGAGAAAACTATTTGTTGTAATCTGTTTTTTACTGATAAATAATGGCATGCTAAGCGCCCAGAGTAAGGACGGAAAAATGAGCCAATTGATTGATGAGCAATTTAAATTTGCAGATCAGCAATATAAGGTGCTTGCCAAAAATGTGCCTGCAGATGTAATGCCTAAAACCTATTACGAAAACACAGGTAAAGTAGAAACAAGTGATACCAAATGGTGGTGTAGTGGGTTTTTCCCCGGTACGCTGCTTTATATCTACGAGTATACAAAAGATGCCGACATTCTGAAGGAAGCTAAACAACGCCTTTCTATTTTAGAAAAAGAAAAGCATTACACCGGTAATCATGATCTGGGTTTTATGATGTATTGCAGTTTTGGTAATGCTTATCGAATCCTGAAAGATCCATCGTATAAAAAGACAATAGATACAGCCGCAGAATCTTTGTCAACACGATTCCATCCTGAGGCGGGTGTGATCCAATCCTGGAACTCCAGCAAAAAAATGGCTGGTCCTGTTATTATAGATAACATGATGAACCTTGAATTGCTAAGCTGGGTAAGTGACCATGGAGGTGATAAAAAGTATAAAGAGATTGCAGTTACGCATGCAAATTCCACCATTAAAAATCATTTCAGGCCAGATTTTAGTTCCTATCATGTTATTGATTATGATATGAAAACAGGTAAGATTTTGCAAAAAATAACCGCGCAGGGAGCTGCAGACTCATCTGCATGGAGTAGAGGACAAGCATGGGGCTTATATGGATACACTATGATGTATCGTTTCACTAAAAACAAACAGTATTTAAACCAGGCAAAAAATATTGCCAAATTCATGTTAAATGATCGCAATATGCCTGCAGATATGATTCCTTACTGGGATTATGATGCTCCCGGGATACCTAGTGCACTTCGTGATGCCTCTGCGGGTGCGGTTATGGCTTCCGCATTATTGGAGCTCGCTCAGTATTCAGATAAAAAGGAAGGTAAACAATATGTAAGTGCCGCTGAAACAGCATTAAAAACATTGGCTTCTGATACCTATCGTGCAAAATTGGGTGAGAATGGGGGATTTCTGTTAAAACACAGCGTAGGCTCAATACCTCATAAATCGGAAGTTGATGTTCCGTTAACCTATGCTGACTACTATTTTTTAGAGGCTTTACATCGCTATAAAAACTGGTATTTATAAAAATATTAATAAAAAAGATAAAACATGCAAACACATTTTGAAAGCCGATACGCTCTTAGTCCAAATGAAACAAAGCAAATGGTTACCGCGGATCTGCGTAAAAATTTTTTAATCCCAGAGATATTCGAGGCCGACCATATTCATCTTACCTTGTCTCATTACGATCGCTATATAGCCGGAGGGATAATGCCCGTAAATGAAACTATACAACTTTCAAATCCTGATAGTTTAAAAGCCGAATACTTTTTAGAAAGAAGAGAACTTGGTATTATTAACGTAGGTGGCAAAGGTACGGTTGTGGCTGATGGAATTAATTATGATCTGGATTTTAAGGAAGCTCTTTATATTGGTAAGGGGACTAAAAATGTAACATTTGCATCTGCCGATAAAAAGAAGCCTGCAAAATTTTATATTAATTCTGCACCTGCTCATCATAAATATCCAAGTAAAAAGGTTTCAAAAGCCGAGGCAGAAATTGTTGAACTTGGAAGTCCGGAAACAGCAAATCACCGGGTTATAAATAAACTATTGGTAAATAGTGTTTTGCCTACTTGTCAACTACAAATGGGTATGACTGAGCTAAAGAGTGGAAGTGTTTGGAACACCATGCCGGCACATACTCATGACCGTAGGATGGAGGTTTATTTCTACTTTGAAGTTCCACAAGGCCAAAGTGTTTGCCATTTTATGGGCGAACCACAGGAAACCAGGCACATCTGGATGCAAAATGAGCAGGCTGTGATTTCGCCTAACTGGTCTATACATTCGGGAGCGGGTACAAGCAACTATACGTTTATCTGGGGTATGGCAGGTGAGAATCTTGACTATGGAGATATGGATCATTGTGCAATTAATGAGCTTAAATAATAAAGAGATTATGAAAAAAGTATTTGCTTTCTTATTGTTACTGCCCGGAGCATCGTTCTTTGTGCAGGCACAAACAAATGTGGTGAAAACAACTATTATAGTGAATAATTCCTCTGATATAGAGCGGTTAGGCGAGGTAGTGTCTATTAACTGGGCTACCATTATCACAAAATATCCGGGTATTGATACTGCGAATTTCAAAGTATTAGATGCTGCCACCAAAAAAGAAATTCCTTTTCAGTTGGAGCACAAAGGAGAAGTAGCTATACAGAATTTACTGGTACAAATTAATGTTAAAGCAAAAGGGAATGCTAAACTTCTTATAGTAGCGGGCAAACCTGCTGCTATAACTAAAAAGACCTATGGTCGCTATGTCCCTGAACGTTATGATGACTTTGCATGGGAGAACGATAAAGTTGCTAACCGCATGTACGGTAAAGCATTAGAAACCAGAAAGGACAATGCTTTTGGGATAGATATTTGGGTGAAAAGATCAAGTAAGCTGGTAATTAATGATTGGTACAAAACTGGCGATTACCATACAGATCATGGTGATGGAATGGATTATTATAGTGTAGGATTAACTTTAGGCGCAGGCGATATAGCTCCTTATGTTAACGACTCTGTTTACTATTCTAAAAATTATCATAATTGGAAAGTATTGGATAACGGGCCCTTGCGCACCTCATTTCAGTTAGGGTATGATGAGTGGGATGTAGCAGGTAAACCGGTAAAAGTAGTAAAAACAATATCTCTGGATGCAGGCTCTCACTTTAACCGTATACAAGCCGATTACTCTTATTCAGACGGAGCAGATCTTCCTGCAGTAATAGGGATAGTTAAAAGAGCCGAGCCAGGGGTTATCCTAATGGATGAAAAACAAGGCATAATGGGTTACTGGGAGCCAGAGCATGGCGCAGATGGAATTACCGGTGTAGCAACAATCATTCCCGGTGGAAAGGTAAAAATGAATACTGACAAGGTTCATTTGCTAACTCATACTCTGGTTAAAGGCAAAGAGCCGGTTGTTTACTATAATGGCTCTGCATGGAGCAAGGGAAATGAAATTACCACTGCAAACGAATGGTTTAAACATCTGGATACTTTTAGTCAGAAATTAAACCAACCGTTAGTTATAAAAGTGCAATAAGAAATATATAAAATGGCGATACTTGATTTATTTAATTTAAAAGGAAAAACGGCTTTAGTAACAGGCTGTAAAAGGGGCATAGGTAAGGCTATGGCAGAAGCCCTTGCAGAAGCAGGAGCAGATATTATTGGAGTATCCGCTAATTTAGAGCTATCTGGAAGTGATATAGAAAAATCTATAACCTCACTTGGCAGGAAATTTTATGCGTATCAATGCGATTTTAGCAACCGTAATTCACTTAAACTATTTATTGATCAGGTAAAAAGAGATCATCCGATAATAGATATTCTTGTAAATAATGCAGGAACAATTTTAAGAAAGCCTATATCTGAACATCCTGATGAGTATTGGGATGAAGTGATCGCTGTAAATCAATCTGCTCCTTTTATCCTTACCAGGGAAATTGGAAAAGAAATGGTTTTGCGTGGACAGGGAAAGGTAATTTTTACAGCTTCTCTGCTAACGTTTCAAGGTGGCATTACCGTGCCTGGTTATGCAGCCAGTAAAGGGGCAATTGGCCAGTTAACAAAAGCTTTTGCTAATGAATGGGCAGCTAAAGGGGTAAATGTAAATGCAATAGCACCCGGATATATTTCAACCGATAATACAACTGCACTGAGGGCTGATGAGAACCGTAGTCGCTCTATTATGGAGCGCATTCCTGCAGGGCGATGGGGTGAACCGGAAGATTTTAAAGGTCCAATAGTTTTTCTGGCTACAGAGGCTTCTTCTTATATGCACGGCACTGTGATGACAGTAGATGGTGGATGGATGGGCAGATAATGGTATAAAATAATTGAGTAAATGAATTTAAAAAGATTAATACTGGTTTGTAGTTTGCTGATTGGTTATCAAATCACAAATGCTCAGGAAGTATGTCCGATTATCCCTCAACCAGTAAAGTTTGCTAAAACTGAGGGCTCTTTTGTAATTACTCAGCATAGTCCTATAATTGCAGAATCTGCACTTTTAAGACCGGTAGCTCATTATCTTCAACAGGAATTACTAAAGGAGCAGGAACTACCTTTAAGTGTTTATAATGCATCAAAAGAATCTGGGGTAAAATTAGTACTTACATCGAAAAAAAGCTCAGACAAATACACTCTGGAAATCAATTCAAAAGGAGTTGTAATAACGGCTAGCGATGCTGAAGGCGCTTTCTATGGCGTTGTGTCGTTACTGCAGATTGCCAGACAATCGAAAAATATAAAAGGTTCACTTTCATTAGAAGGATGGAAGATACAGGATAGTCCTTTATACGAATGGCGAGGTTTGATGCTTGATGAATCAAGACATTTCTTTGGTGTAGCAAAAGTTAAATCTATTCTGGATTGGATGGCTTTCTATAAATTGAATCGTTTCCACTGGCACCTTACCGACGAGCCTGCATGGCGTATTGAAATTAAAAGATATCCGGGACTCGCCTTGATTGGTGGTATTGGTGATTTTTTGAATGGAACTTTACCCTCACAGTATTACACGCAAGAACAGATGAAAGAGATAGTAGCTTATGCAGCACAGAGATTTATCACTGTTATTCCGGAGATAGATATGCCAGGACATGCTTCTGCAGCGAACCGGGCATATCCTGAATTTAGCGGGGGTGGATCTGAGGGACATCCTGAATTCACGTTCAATCCTGGTAAAGAAGGTACTTATCAATACCTTTCAAATATCCTGCGCGAAACCAATGCATTATTTCCTTCAGGGATGATTCACCTTGGCGGCGATGAGGTAAGCTATGGCAATCAGCAATGGTCTACAAATGCGGATATTAAAACGCTAATGCAAAGTAAAGGACTAGCAAATGTTAAAGAAGTAGAAAAATACTTCATGAAACGTATGGCAGATTCGGTATACCGTATGAATGCGAAATTACTTGTGTGGGATGAGATGGCGGAAGTTGATCTTCCTAAAGACAAGACAATTATCTTCTGGTGGAGACATGATAAACCTGATATGCTAAATCTATCTCTTAAAAAGGGTTATGAAACCGTGTTGTGCCCGAGATTGCCGTTTTATTTTGACTTTGTTCAAGATAGTACCCATAATTATGGCCGTAAGTGGAGTAATAAATTATACAATGCATTAGAAAGTGTTTACTCCTTTTCCCAGGATAATTACTTAGACGGTTCAGTAAGTAAAAAACAGGTCTTGGGTATACAAGCTGATCTATGGACGGAGACGATTCAAAGCGATCAACGATTAGATTACCTATTGTTTCCGCGAATAACTGCACTTGCAGAAGCTGCATGGAGTAAAAACGCAAAGGATTTCCAAGGATTTATGCAGCGTTTAAAAAAGCATATGCCACTGTTTCAGCAAGCATCAATTTATTATTATGATCCATTTAATCCTGCAAAGAACCCTGAACCTGTTAGAATAGGGACAGGGGTTAAGCGTTTTGATACTGGATTGTAAAGGTTTGTTTCTAAACTAAAACAATTTGCTCAATATTATTTTTCTAACGCTATTTAATTTAATTGTAAACTTTTAGGGCCTAAACCCAATATTTGCAAAACTGTTGCGTAGTATCAATATTAATCGTATTTTTGCCCGGCAAATAGTAACTCATAAATTATTTGCTATGCAACTCGATCCCAATAAATTTATCGCCGAAGGACTAACATACGATGACGTATTATTAGTACCAGCTTACTCTGAAGTTCTGCCACGTGACGTGGATACCGGAAGTTTCCTTACAAAAAAAATACGTATTAATGTTCCTGTAGTTTCTGCTGCAATGGATACTGTAACTGAATCTGGATTGGCTATTGCCATTGCCCAGGCTGGTGGTATCGGTATGCTTCACAAAAACATGAGCATCGAGCGTCAGGCAGAGGAGGTAAGAAAAGTAAAACGCTCAGAAAGCGGAATGATCCAGGATCCAGTTACTTTAAGTAAAGATGCTAAAGTTGCCGATGCCTTCCAGATCATGAAAGAATTTAAAATAGGTGGAATTCCTGTTATAGATTCAGATGGTAAATTGGTTGGTATAATTACCAATAGAGATTTGCGCTTCCAAAAAGATATGCAACGTAAAGTTTCTGAGGTTATGACCAGTGAAAACCTGATCACTGCTGCTGAGGGTACAACTCTTTTACAGGCAGAGGAAATTTTACAGGACTATAAAATTGAAAAACTTCCTGTAATTGATAAAGAAGGTAAACTGGCAGGATTAATCACTTTTAAGGACATTCAAAAATATAAAAACTATCCTAAAGCTTGTAAAGACGAACGCGGCAGATTACGTGTAGGTGCTGCAGTAGGCGTAGCTGCAGATAACATTGATCGTGTTGCTGCATTGGTACAAGCAGGAGTTGATGTAGTTACAGTTGATACTGCTCACGGTCACTCTAAAGGTGTTATCGATATGGTTAAGGCCATTAAAGCTAAGTTCCCCGACTTACAGGTTATTGCAGGTAATATTGCTACAGCAGAAGCTGCAAGAGCTTTGGCAGCTGCCGGAGCTGATGCAGTAAAAGTTGGTATTGGTCCAGGTTCTATCTGTACTACCAGAATCATTGCTGGTGTTGGAGTACCACAGTTATATGCAGTTTTTGAATGTGCCCAGGCATTAATTGGCACAGGAATTCCTGTAATTGCTGACGGTGGTATCAAACAAACAGGAGATATTGTTAAAGCTATTGCAGCCGGAGCTAGCTCTATTATGGCAGGATCTTTATTTGCTGGAGTAGAGGAGTCGCCAGGTGAAACCATCATTTACGAAGGACGTAAGTTTAAATCTTACCGTGGTATGGGTTCTGTTGAAGCAATGCAACAAGGATC
>NZ_CAMLHF010000242.1 GCF_946479715.1 uncultured Pedobacter sp.
CTACAAAATATATTCAAGGGAGGCTAAACTCCGTGAGTTTGCCCCGCTTAAACTTAGGTGCAGCAACCTGATCATTCATAACGATACTGCCAGCGGAAATGTTTCTTTTGAGAATGAGCTATACTATACCGAAAGCTTTTTTGATGAGCATTACATTCATACCATAGCCTCAACCAAACTGGAAGAACTGGAAAAGGTTGAAATTAAAATAACCGACCATGCACTATTTGATTACAAAAAGACCAAACCGGCATCGGTAAGTCACCATGGTGCTTACCTTGCCTTAGTTTATCTATAAATTCTCTTCGATCAACAGGTTAATTATCCCATCTACCAATCCAACTTTAGGTACATAGATCTGTTTAATGCCTGTCCACTTCATTAAAGTAATATAGATTTCGCAGGCAGGAATAATTACGTCTGCCCTATCAGGATTAAGGCCAAACACACTAATTCTTTCTTTTAATGAATGTCCGTTCAATTGATTGTACAACCCTTTTAATTTCAGGAATGATAGAGGCATTCCGTCCTTTTCGTCCGACATTCTGAACAGCTTGTTGATGTTTCCACCAGTTCCAATGCCTGCAACATTTTTAAGGTTTTTGGTGTTCTCTTTAACCCAAAGTCGCATGTCTTCCCAGGTCTCATCCTTGTCCTGGTTATCGAGGATTCTAATGGTACCTATATCGAAGGATTTAGAAGCTACTGGCTCTTTGTTCACAAAAACCGAAAGCTCGGTACTACCTCCGCCTACGTCTATATACAGATAGCTCTTTTTAGCATCCAGGTTTTCTTCAATATGGTTAGCGTAAATGATGTTTGCTTCTCGCTGGCCTTCAATAATTTCGAGATCAAGATCGGCAACTTCTTTAATTCTTTTTATCACCTCAGCTCCGTTCTCCGCTTCGCGCATTGCAGATGTAGCACAAGCCAGATATTCTGAAACGTGATAAACATCCATCAGATTTTTAAAGGCACTCATTGTTTTAACAAGGTCTTCAACTTTACGATCCGATAACCTGTGATCTAGAAACGCATCATCTCCCAACCTTAATGGTACCCTTACCAGGGTGTTCTTTTTATAACTATAGCCCTTTTCCGTTTTTGAGATATCAGCTATCAGTAACCTTACAGCATTTGACCCTATATCTATTGCAGCGTATCTTAACATTGCTCTATTGGTGTTTATTTTTTAAGTAATTATAGGTTTGCACCTGCGCCCTAACTTTTGTTGTGAGTCTGTTTTTATGGTATTTATTGTTGTTTAAACGAGTAATATCTCTGGCCTTCACATTATCTTGTAATTGAAACTCAATGATATCTCTTATTTCCTGTCGCACTTCTTCATCTAAAACCGGAAAGCCAACTTCTACCCTATGTTCAAAGTTTCTGCTCATCAGATCTGCAGACGAAAGAAACATTTCTTCTTTATTATTATTGCCAAATATGAATACCCTGGCATGCTCCAGAAACTTATCAATGATGCTGATTACTGTGATGTTTTCGCTAAAGCCTTCTATGCCGGGAACAAGCGTACAGATGCCGCGAACAATAAGTTTAACAATTACGCCCGCATTACTTGCTTCATAAAGTTTCTCTACTACCCCTTCGTCTGCAAGACTATTTACCTTAAAAATCAGATAGGCTGTTTTACCTTGCTTTGCAAACCTAATCTCTCTATCTATCAAACCATAGATCTTGGTTCTGGATTCAAGTGGTGATACAATCAGATGCTTAAATCCTTTTATGACCATCCTTTTGTTCAAGGCATTAAAGAGCTTAAGCAAGTCTTGTGTAATTTCTTTTCTTGCAGTAAAAATACTGTGATCGCAATAGAGTTTAGCTGTTTTCTCGTTAAAATTACCGGTGGCAAGATTGGCGTAGTAAACCGCTCTCCCCTTCTCCATTCTTTTTACCAAACAGATTTTGGAGTGTACTTTATAATCCGTTAAGCCGTAATTAACATGTACCCCTTCTTCTTCTAATTTGCTTGTCCAGAATATGTTTGCCTGTTCATCAAACCTGGCTTTTAATTCTACCAGACAATGAACCTTTTTACCATTTTTAGCTGCATTTATAAGGGCATTTACAACCCTTGAGTTTTCTGCCAGTCGGTACAGGGTAATATTGATTTCTGTTACCTTAGGATCAATCGCAGCTTCACGTAAAAACAGAATGATATAATCGTACGACTGATAAGGTAAATTGATCAGATAATCCCGTTCGGCTAGTTTATTAAAGATGCTTTCGGTGCGGTGTAAACCCGCTACTTTCAAAGGTGCATTTTTTGCATACTCCAGGTCTTTAGAACCAACATTTGGAAAGGCAATAAAATCTCCGAATTTATGATATCTGTTTCCAGGAATTAAGCTTTCGGCTTCTATCTTAAGTTTAGAAATCAAAACTGTAAGCATCTCAAACGGCATTTCTGTATCGTAAAGAAGGCGCATTGGCTTACCCTTTTTACGCTTATCGAGACTGGTTTTCAGGTCTTCAACAAATTTATCGTTGATGTTCTTGTCTATATCCAGCTCTGCATCTCTGGTAAGCTGAATCGAAAATGCATCTATAATATCGTAGTTAAAAACATAGAAGATATCATCTAAGCAGTACTTAATGATATCCTCAGCAAGGATGATAAATTTAAGTCCGTTCGTTTCAGGGAGCACAAGGAACCTTGGCAAGTCCGGAGGCAGCTCTATTAGTGCATACTTCTCACTTTTCTTGGATGTTTTTTTTGAAAGCCGAACAAAGAAATATAAATACCGATCTTTAAGTTCCGGAAAGGGCTTATCCAGATCAATCATAATAGGGACAAGAGTAGAAAGTATCCTGTCTCTGAAATGGTTGCGAACAAATTCCCCACGCGAAACGTTAAGCTGTGTTTCGTTTAAAATAAAGATCCTGTTCTGTGCTAATTCATTAATTAGTGTTGCCTGAAAAAGCTGTTCAAACTTACGTTCCTGCTTTACAACAATATTCTTTATCTCGTTTAAAATCTTTTTAGGGTTAAAGCCCAATAATGCTTTGGCTTTATCATTTAGGTTAGATAACCGGCTCAATGTGGCTACCCTTACCCGATAAAACTCTTCGAGGTTCGACGAGAAGATTGATAAAAACTTTATCCGTTCTATGAGCGGTACGGTTTCATCGGCAGCTTCTTGCAAAACCCGTTCGTTAAAATACAACCAACTGATCTCTCTGTTTAGAAACGGCGCCTTTTTTTTCATTAAATATTATTGGTCCTCAAAACTGCAAATTCTATTGTTAAGTAATTGTTAATTATTACTCAATTAATAGGTTTAAACTTAACTCTTAATCTTACCGGTCTTATTTAGTCTTTTGGGGTGGTGTTTTTGGCGCGGCTGGCTTTGTTGCTTTCTTAACAGGGGCCTTACTTGCAGCAGGTTTTGCAGGTGCCGCCTTAGTTACCGGTTTAACCACAGCTTTAACAACTGCTTTAACTACAGGTTTTGGCGATACTTTTTCGGCTACTTTGGTAGCTGTATTTTGTACTGATTTCGAAATAGCTTTAGCGGCTTTCTCTTCTGTTGCAATTGCGGAAACCTTAACACTTTGTGCTACCGGTTTAGCTTTTGCAACCGCTTTCTGAACTACCTTTTTGGCATTCTTAGCTCCTTTTATTGTACTTTTCTTCACCTCTTCAACCTTTTTAGCTACGGGTGCCTTCGATGAGGTTGCTTCGTCAATTTTATTTTCTACAACTGATTTTACCTCCTTAAATTTCTTCGATAATTTTTTGGCAACAAACCTACTGGCAATCTCAATATCCTTACCTATCCTTTCCGCATCATGTCCCAGATGTTGTACAACTTCCAGAAACTTCTCTCTCAAACTTTTCTCTAATTCTTTTTTAACCGCCTTTTTTGAGTCTTTTTTTTGCACCTTTGAGTTATTGGTTTTCATATGTTATAAGTTTTAGTGTAACAGCTTATGAATGGTTCATAATAATTTCGTTTTTTTGTACAGAGAAATCAATATTTACTTAAATCTAATATATTTTTTACTATAAAGCTATAATCATGCCCACTTTCGATATTGTAAGCAAAGTAGATGCTCAAACATTTGATAATGCAATGAATAATGCAAAAAAGGAAATCCTTAACCGTTATGATTTCAGCACTTCAAAAAGCACCATTGACCACGATAAAAAAACCAATATAATTACCATAGTTACGGAGGATGATATGCGTTTAAAGGCTATTGAAGATGCTATTATTTCCAGAATGGTAAAGCAGAATCTTGATGCGAAGAGTCTGGATTTTGGTAAAGAACAATATGCATCTGGCAACATGATCCGTAAAGAAATTACGGTTAAAGAAGGCATAGATAAAGAGACAGCTAAGAAGATAGTTGCAAAAATAAAAGCAAGTGGATTAAAAGTACAACCATCTATGATGGATGATCAGGTTCGTGTACAAAGCAAAAGTATTGATGACCTGCAAGCTGTGATTTCACTTTGCAGAAAAGAAGACTTCGGACAACCTTTGCAATTCATTAACATGAGGAACTAATGGAAATTGAAGATCATGGTTTTATCTTTTCAGATGATAAGAATAAAATAGATCCTATTGCTATTCATCATTATCTGAGCACCCAATCTTACTGGGCAGAGAATATTCCCTTAGATATTGTTAAAAGATCCATAGAGAACTCATTATGCTTTGGAATTTACAAAGACACTAAACAGGTTGGTTTTGCCCGATGGATAACAGATAAAGCTACTTTTGCATACCTTGCCGATGTTTATATTGAAGAAATATACAGAGGGCAAGGCTTATCAAAAAAGCTGATGTCGCTAATGCTTTTCCATAAAGACTTGCAGGGATTAAGAAGATATATGCTGGCTACCCAGGATGCCCATGGCTTATATGCTCAATTTGGTTTTAAACCAATTGAACATCCTGACAGGTTAATGGGAATAGCAATTAAAAACCCGTATAAAGACTTATAATGTTTTGTAAAAACCGCTTCTAAACTGTTTTTACATCATCATCGCTATAATCCTGAATATCTGTAATATATCCATTTAAGATCAGAAAATCGAACAAAGGTTTGGCATCGGGGGTTACCGGCATATTTGCCGAAGTAACCACTTCATTTGTTTTCTTATCGAGGAAAGGATAAGCGAAAAGCTTTACATTTTTGCTAAACATATCGCTCACATAACTTAACAGCAGGCTGCTGTAATTTTCACCGAAGTTATTTGAGTTAAATACGAATTTCAGGTTATTGATATTGGTAGATATACCTACACTTTTTGGTCTACAGCGATCCAGATATTTAGCCAGTTTATTGTGTCTGGAAAAGTTGGATACGATTACCTTATTCCCTGTTTTACACATCTCTTCTGCCCTTTTTGCAACAGCCCTCAAATCTACTTCATGCAGGTCATCGCCGGTCGACAATAAGTTAGACATCAATACTTCTATGAGAACGCTCAGATTGTCTTCCTGTACATTTTCTGTTTTCACAAACTGATCAACAGCTTTGTTAAGCATGCTAAAATTTGGATGAGATTTTTGCGCATACTTTGTACGCAGAATCATGATGTCTTTTTTATACAGCAAATCTTTAGGCAAACAAGGCTGACCTTGAGAATCAAAAATAGCTGCATCAGAGAAGTCCTTAACGATCAGATAAAGATTTAACAAGATGTTATCCACACCATTAAATGCTGGCCCGTTTACAGAAATAAGATCTATTTCAACAGATCCAACAGTTAAATTATCTGCCAGTGATTCAATCATTGCCCTGCGGTCCTGATTGTAATAAAATGCTGCGTAAACAAGGTTAACACCAATTATCCCCAATACATTTTGCTGTAAAGCGGCATCCGTGTCAAGCAAACGAACATGGAAAAATATTTCGTTGGGTTCTCCTCCTGGCTCTGATTGAAAGCGAAGTCCTATCCAACCATGCGGATCATTAGATTTGTTATAGTTAAGTGTAGTTACTGTATCTGCAAAAGCGAAAAAAGTTCTGTCGTCATACTTTTCGCCACTCAATCTTTCAGTTAATAAACCAAACTCGTGGTTTAACATTTTCAATAGTCTGGATTTGCTCACATATCTGCCAGACTCTTCAACACCATAAATTGCATCACTAAACGTCATGTCGTATGCCGACATTGTTTTTGCAACCGTACCCGATGCGGCACCTGCGGTAAAGAAATTACGGGCCACTTCCTGTCCAGCACCTATCTCTGCAAATGTTCCGTAAATTTTAGGGTTTAAGTTAATCTTTAAAGCTTTACGCTTAGTATCAAGGATTTCTCTTTCCATTTTGCAAAAATAGCACAATCAGATGGATTTAGACGATAAAATCCCTATATTGATGCCAATTATTTTCATATAGAAAGTCTGTTCCGTTAAATCGATGCTGAACGTTAAAAACCTCGACATACAATTCTTAAACAAAGAGGACAAATCCTGGCTTAAAGCAGTTAACAATGTGAGTTTCTCCATTGACAAGGGTAAGGTACTTGGTATTGTTGGAGAGTCGGGATCAGGAAAATCTGTAACTTCTTTCTCTATTATGAGGCTTCATGATCCGCAAAGCACAATGATTGGCGGTGAAGTGGAATTTGACAACATCGATCTGCTAAATTTAACGCCCGAAGAAATCAGAGGATATAGAGGCAATAAAATTGCCATGATTTTTCAGGAGCCCATGACTTCTTTAAATCCGGTGTTTACTTGCGGCGCCCAGGTTGAAGAAGCGATTGTACTACATCAAAAGCTTGATAAGTATACGGCAAAAAATAAAACCATAGCCCTCTTTAAAGAAGTTCAGCTTCCCCGGCCGGAACACATATTTGACAGTTACCCTCACCAACTTTCTGGGGGACAAAAGCAAAGGGTGATGATTGCCATGGCACTTAGCTGCAATCCGGAACTTTTAATAGCAGACGAACCTACAACAGCTCTTGACGTAACAGTTCAAAAAACGATCCTGGAGTTATTACTAAAACTTAAACAGGAACGTGATATGGCCATGATATTCATATCTCATGACTTGGCCGTAATTAGTGAAATTGCAGATGAAGTGGCCGTTATGTATAAGGGTGAAATTGTTGAACAAGGTTCGGCAGATCAGATTTTTCATCACCCACAACATCCGTATACTAAAGGTTTGCTTGCCTGCAGACCTGCACCGAATAGGTTACTAAAAAGGTTACCCGTTGTGGCC
>NZ_CAMLHF010000243.1 GCF_946479715.1 uncultured Pedobacter sp.
GTTACCACATTTAAATACAGTTTAGTGGAGGCTGATTTTACTAACCTACCTTTTGCAAGCATTATAAATATTGGCAACCCCGAATTGAGATGGGAAAAGGTAGCGATTACCAATTTAGGACTTGAATTTGGGCTTAAAAATCCTGTAATTAGAGGAAAAATTGAATATTATTTAAAGAATGGCTCTGATATACTAGGCGACAAATCTTTCCCTTCCAATACCGGAATCACCGTTTTAAGAGGAAACTATTCCAAAATTAAGGCCAAAGGATTTGATATTTCTTTGATTTCGGAAAACTTAAGTGGAAAACTGAGATGGACAACCGCATTTATGTTCTCTGCAGTACGTGATTGGGTTTCAGATTATGATGTTACTGAGCCAATCAGTATCTACTATGTTGGAACCAACAATATTACACCTGTTATAAATAAGCCTGTATACGGAGTTTATAGTTACAAATGGGCAGGATTAGATCCTATAACCGGAGATCCAAGAGGATATGTAGATGGTTTGATTAGTAAAGATTATAACGCAATCCTTAAAGGTAATGCGGCGGACCTGGAATACAATGGTCCGGCACGACCTACCATTTTTGGAGGTTTAAGCAATAGTTTTACTCTTCAAAAATTTACATTAGCCTTTAATCTTAGTTATAAATTTGGCTATTATATTAAAAAAAACTCTGTAGATTACTACGGCATGTATAATATGGGGATTAATTCACATATGAGTAGCGATTATCAAAACCGGTGGAAAAAGAGTGGTGATGAGACCATTACCAATATACCGTCACAAGGAAGGTTTGGGGAGGATAGCTCCCGGGACACGTTCTACAACAATTCTTCTGCAACTGTAGCCCGTGGCGACCATATTCGCTTGCAGGATGTGAATTTAAGCTATGATTTTAATATGATTAATTGGAAAGGAATTCCTATTAAACAATTACAGCTATATTTTTATGCAAATAATCTGGGAGTTATCTGGAAGGCAAATGATTTTGGATTGGATCCTGATCTGGTACCTCTAAGAGGTAATAGTTTTTCCAACCTAATAGCAAAAAGCTTTGCTTTTGGATTTAAAGCCAGCTTCTAATTGATATGAACTGAAATGAAGACAAAAAAAATAATTCTATCTGCCATTATACTTTTGATGGTTTCTTTAGCTTCCTGCAAAAAGGATTGGCTGGAAGCAAACCCCAATGAATCAGTCATTATACCAAAAACCCTTGAAGATTTTCAAGCTTTACTGGACAATAACACTCAGATTTTTAATAATACACAAGCCAGTGCTTTAGCTGAAATTGCTTCGGGCGATTTCTATATTCTCTATACTTCCTGGCAATCGCTCTTTACCACTCAGGAAAAATCAGCTTATGTCTGGGCAGCAACAACTAAGTTTTATAATAACGAATCGAGTGCCGATTGGGCAAATTCTTACTTCAGAATCTTAAACTCCAATATTATTCTGGATGGTATTAGAAAGATAAAAGCTTCCCCTGCAAAACAAAATGAATGGAACAACATAGCAGGTAGTGCATTGTTTTTTCGCTCATTTGATTTTTTTAATCTTGCTCAGGAATATTGCAAAGGCTACGAACAAAATACTGCAAAATCAGAACTAGGCTTACCCTTAAGATTGGATTACAATGTAAACATACAACTGCAACGCTCTACACTGCAGCAAACTTACGACCAAATTATTAATGATCTAAAATCAGCTGCACCGCTGTTGGGTACTATGCCTTTATTTAAAACCAGACCATCCAAACAAGCGGCTTTTGCTTTGTTAGCTAGAACATATCTGGCTATGGAAGATTACGGACAAGCATTGCTATATGCAGACTCAGTCCTTCAAATCCAATCAGATCTGATGGATTATTCAACTTTGAACCCGGATGTTTCCTACCCGATCCAAAGATTTAATCCGGAAGTAATATTCCATAACACTTTTAGTTTCGGGATTTTTAATGCTTCGAGATTAATTGTTGAGCCCGCATTGCTTGATTCATATTCAGAAGGAGATTATCGCCGTAAGGTTTTCTTTAAAGACAACCCTAATGGCAGAACAACCTACAAAGGCAACTATACCAATGACAAGAACTTATTTGGTGGTTTAGCTACTGATGAACTTTACTTAATCCGTGCAGAATGCAACGCTAGAATTGGTAATATTGCTACTGCATTGGCAGATTTGAACCATCTTTTAAAGACCAGATGGAACCTTAGCTACAAGGAGTTTAGTGCTGACAATGCTGAGCAGGTTCTAACTTTTATATTAAAAGAAAGAAGAAAAGAGTTAGTATTCCGCGGACTTAGATGGCAAGATCTCAGACGATTAAATAAGGATAGCAGGTTTGCTATCACCTTGACCAGAACATTAAACGATCAGATATACACGCTTCCTCCAAACGATAAAAAATATGTTTTCCCAATCGATGAAATCGAATTGAAGCTAAGTGGAATCCAGCAAAATGACAGGTAATAAAATAGTTAACAGGGGTAGGTAGCCCCCCATAACTTATTTACTATTCGAAATGACCTGCAGTTATAGATCCATTAACAAATGATACCCCAGTAGTTGGCAATGGTGTTCCGTCTACAGTCGGGACAGTATTAAGTCCAATATTCCATTTTGCCGAACAAACCACACCAGCAGGCTCACACCTGTCGCCCGAATAATAAGAATAACCACCCGGATTATTTGGCTCTGGATAGGTTGTGCTTACCTTATAATATCTAACTATCGAACTTTGTTTAATAGTTGTGAATGCACTGAAACCAAATGCAAGACCGGCCACCAATATACCCAGTGCCGCTTTTTTAATGTTGTTCATTTTTAAAGTTTTAATTTAATGAGACTGTGTTTATTTTAACAGGCTACAGCAATTACCTGTTTCACGCGCGTAAAGTCTTTATTTTCTGTAAAGAAAAATCCCCGTAAATGCCACTAACACAAACCCCAGATTAAACCAGATGTGCTGCTGCCATGTCATTGTACTGATCACTCCACCACAATGACAGGGCAACTTGCTGCCAGAAAAAATCATGTATAACAGATACAGGGTAAACAAAATCATAAGTACAAATGAGGCATACAATCCCCATTTTCTAATCGGAGCAAAAATTAACAACACACCAATAACCAGTTCAGTTATTGGAATACCCCATGCAACCAATTTACTATACTCACCAATTAAAGGTGATTTAGCCAGTGTAGAAGAAAATGAACGAATAGCAAATAATTTGCTTGCAGCGGTATACATAAACAAGCCAAGAATCAAATAAGCAATAGCATCTACAATAATAACTCTGACTTTAGCAGATAAATAGAATTTTGTTTGGTTAAAGAATGTTGTCTGCATGGTTTACAATTATGTGTTTCAATGGCCCAAAAATGCAGCTCATTTGTTTTAAAAAAAATACAGATTACTGCCAAAATAATCAAGACATACTTTGGCAGGATCTCACCCCCGAATCAGAAATTTAGGTGATACTCCAAAACACTTTTTAAATGCACTGCTAAAATAATGCGGATCTTTGTACCCCACTAATCCCGCTATTTCGTGAACAGATTTGTTTGTTGTAAGCAGATACTTTACCCCATAATACATCCTGATTTTAATGACCTGCGCATGCAAAGGAATACCGAAAGCCATTTTAGATAAACGCATCAGATTCCGCTCCGACATCATAAACCTTGCAGCAAGATCAGCCAAATCATCTACCAGTTCAGTGGCAAAGTTTTTTTTAATGAACTCGGCAATAGCACTAGCTTTTTTCTGGTAATAAACACTAGTAATATCGCCACCAACAAGGCGCTTATAATATTTATTAATGCAGCTATTGATAAAATTATAGAAATCTGCATCCATAGCTAAATCATTGGTTTTAACATCCATTTTAATTAGTAAATTGAAAATGCTGGTAGAAATACCGAAAGCCGGCAGATTAACATACCTGTTCTCTGACTCATTAAAACAGGCTATAAGTGGTTTTAAAGCGGTTAATTTTTTACTTTTATAGATCAGCCAATCAGGCCTAAATGTAATCACTAAAATCTTATGTATTCCGGCAGGTATAACTTTATGGTATTCTCCCGCAGGCCGGTAACATAAAAAACAAGCGCTTTTATGTTGTACAACGTACATAAGCAAAGAGGGTTCACTTAATAAAAAATCTATGCTCGCATCCTGTCTAAGCGAATATTCAAACAATTCAATATGCGCCAGATAATGATTTATAGATTGAAGTAACACCTCCCCTTCAATTAGATTAAATTTTCGGGCCTGCCCCATGTGCAGAGCAGTAGTACAAAAATGAGGGAGTGTATTAAAGGTAAGAATTTCCGATTCTGCAAAAGCAGATTGGAACTTGAAGTTTGAATGCATTGTCTACAGCTTTGTTAAGCTGTAAAGTTGTAGCAATTATTTATCTACAACAGTCTATTTATGTCTAAAGTCCAGTCAAAACCTTGAGACCTAAAGAAAATATGGCAAAGTAAATGGGACAAATAAGAGAATTCCTGATCTGCCCCATTTTCAAGAAAGGTTAATTGATCTCGAAACTGTAAGTAGCACCCTTCCAGGTTGCTTTATAATCTTTACCATTATGCTGACCTGGTGTTTTGTCCATATCACTCACTTCAACTACATATCTGCCTTTCCATAAAGGCGTAAACTCTGCTGCACCACTATCATCGGTAGTCAATTCTCTTGACCAGCCATTCGGAGAAAATACAGATACCGTTTTTCCTTTTGCAGCAGCATCATTAATGAAAGCCTTCAATTGAAGTGATTTATTGATCTTTGCAGCCCAAGCACCCTCTACATGCAGTTTCAATACGTTTGGATTTTGAACTGCAGCAGGCAATGCTTTTCCTACAATAACATCAGCACTAGATAAGAAATGATATTTTGTGGTTCCACCAAGTTCCCTGGCTTCGTGACTTACTACAACAGTATAAGCCCCATTCTGATCTGGTGTAAAAGTACCCTCAAAATGGTTTGCACCAGGAGTTAGGGTCAACTGAGTTTTCTTTTGATCTGGCCCTACCAGCCAAAGTGAAAATTCCTTTACATCCGAATACCAATTAGCTACACTGTCGCGCTCATTGGCCACATACTCACCATAGAATACTTTAACCGATTGTTTTTGTCCTACTTTACCAGATGCCGCTGTTTCGATCCACAAGGCATGAGCAAAAATACTGGTGGTTACAAAGCTGAGTAATAAGGTCAGCGCTAAAAAAGTTATTTTCTTCATCTTTTTGTTATTAAGGTTTTAAGGAAATGAATAGTATTTACTGAGTTGATACAGAGTTAGCAGCCAATACCGGCTCCTGCTCCTTAGTTATCACTTTTAATTTAGGTTTTACTACAGGTTTATCAGAAAGGTTTGCCGCATCGGCTGATCCTGAATCAGTCTTTCCCTTCTTCTTCTTGAACTTGCGTCCATACCAGATCAGGAAACCGGTGATCGGTAAACTTGCCCCAATCAGAGAAGCCAGAAATGCCAATACCTTACCCGGAAAGCCCAGGATACTGCCCACATGAATATCAAAATTCATTTTACGGAGTTTCTGTCCAACCGAAGCCTCATTATAAGGAACAGAATAAGGATCCTTGCGCTTAAGCTCCTTTAAGGTATGTTGATCAAAAGAATAGCCCTGACTATTGTAATACTGTCCGGCAGTAGGATAAACCGTAATGTCGATGGTTGCTTTAGCCAGTTTGGTATCCGGGAAACTGTAATAGAAACCAGTAGACTTAGGGTGCTTTGCAATAACTTTGGTCCATGCCGCATCCATTGCCTGCACCGGAGTATAAAACTTACCAGCCTGCAGAGAATCCGACTCCATTCTTCTATATTCCGGCAGTTTTTCGCCAGCAGTAGTTACCCAATAAAGGCCTTCGCTGTACCATTTTATTCCATAAACCATTCCTGATAATGCGATGGCTAGCAAGAACAGCAAGGAATAAAATCCCAGTACATTATGCAAATCCAGATTTACACGTTTAAACGAAGCACCCCACTTAATCTTAAAGCTTTTATCGCGGGTAGATTTGTTCCACTTCTTAGGATACCACCAGATCAGCCCCGTAATAAGCAGCACTACAAAAACCATTGTTCCGTAATTTACAATTGGTCTTCCTATTTCATAAGGCATCCATAAAAAGCGGTGACCGTTCAGAATAAATCTAAAAAAATCTGTCTCGCCCGGTTTGCGTACCTCTTTGCTAATCACCTCTCCTGTATAAGGATTAACTTTCAGCAATACTCCTCCGCCCCTACGTCCGCCTCCACCACGACGTCCACGTTTTTCAACCTTATCTCTCAGACTAAGGTTAATTACCTCACCCTGGTGGTAGTTGGCATAAGCAGGAACTTTATCTGCATATAACTTCGCCGCAATATCAGTCAGCTGCGAAGGTTTAAGCACCGGTTTATTCTGCCACTCCACTTTAGTTTCGGGCTCCAATAATCCGGTTATTTCTTCATTAAACACCCATATGCATCCTGTAATACAAACAATCAGAACAATGATACCCGAAACCAGGCCAAGCCATAAATGCAGCCATTTGTTAATCCTGTTAAAAAGAGAATCCTTGCTCTTCTTTTTCGGTGGTGAAGTTTTATTTCCGGTTATCATTGTTCTAATTTGTTAGGTGTATATTTTAATGTAATCAGTGTGTTTTATGGTTTTAATTATTGCAGGTGTTGAATTGCAGTGATCAAACCACCTTCTACTTTAAGCCCTCTTGTAGCCTTATTTGTAGAAGCATCAATCTTGTAAACCCATGTAGTACCATCTTTTAAGTTCACACCGATGTAACCGGTTTTACCATCTTTAGGGCTATAGTTATTATCAGTTACATCTACAATGGTAGCAGGTTCAGGGAAACCAGTTACAGCCGAAACCGTTTTGTTAACTACATCTACAACTGCCAAAGTCTTACCGGTAACATAAGCACCTTTTGTTGTCTTAGGCTCCATGTTAGCAATAAACTTGTTTTGTCCAATATATAACCAGTTGGTGATCACGTAACCGTTAGATGCAGTTTCGAAATTCATCAGGTAGCTTTGGTCAAATTCTGTGGTACCAGCTTTGATACGAGTGAT
>NZ_CAMLHF010000244.1 GCF_946479715.1 uncultured Pedobacter sp.
ATGGTTCTACGCCAAGCATGGTGAAGTGAAATTCAAATCCATTAAAGTGAGTCCGCTTAAAGAAGAAAATTAATAAAATTTGAACTCCTTGTTAAGGGAGTTCAAATCCATACTTGCTGTAAATGGCACGGGCCTCTTTACTTACAAGAAAATCCATAAAATCTTTAGCGGCTTTAGGGTGCGGTGCTTTTTTAAGCTGTCCGGCATAATACTGCGCCTTGATGTTTTCGTTTTCAGGAATCTCAATGTACTCAATCGGGTGACCGATCATTTTCTGATAATGTACTTCAGAATACCAAACAGGCCCTGCATCGCTTTGCTCGTATAAAATGCGCATAGGTGTTTGCCTGTGATGAATTTGAGTAAGGTACGTTGTCGAATCCTTTACTTTAGTTTCCATAATGGCGTTTCTAAGTGCGTCTCCACCTGCTTTTCTATAAGCTTCCTCAATGCGTTTTCCAATTCCTTCCCATTCAGGATTAGGCATGCTTACACGCACATCGCTGCGGCCCAGGTCAGCTAATTTCTTTACCTGTTTAGGGTTCCCTTTTCGGGTCATTATAGCCAGCTTGTTTTTAGCATAAAGCTCAGTTCTGCTAAACCAGTCTTTACTTTCGTCGATTCTGCTTTTACCAGCAGTATATACATCCGGCTTTAATGTTATCCGCATGTTGCCAATAACAATGCTGCCCGCTTCAATCTGTTTTGCTAAAATTCCCGGTGGGAGGGTTTCTGCAAGTACACGGGTGTACTGAGGGTATTTAAGCTTAAATGATTTCATCAAATCATCAATAACCATAAACTGGTTGCCTGCAAAAAATACAACCAGCTGAGGGTCATTTATGTCGCCATAAATATCGGGTACATTGTCAATTCCCGGAATTGTAAACTGCACCTTTGCATCGGGAGGCGTATTCCATGGCGGATCGAAACGATGATCCTGGGCCATTGCAATAGTATTATTGAAAAATACTACTGTTAGTATAAATATGATTAGTTTTAATTTGTTCATTATTTTTAGGTTAAACGGTCATTTTAGAAAATATTTAAGGATGTACAATCGCCCATCCTTCATAATGGCGTAAAATAATTTCACCATTACCACTCGGAACATAGTTAATGAAATCATACAAAGAGCTCTTCTCAATTTTACGTTCTCTAATTGTATTTTCACATTGAACAAGATCTACTCCACGGGATTTTAAATCGAGCAAAGTTTCTTTAAAGGGGCCTTTTTTGTCATACACCGCTACGCCTCCGCTAAAGGCAATGAGCTCAATATGAAGTTTTCCCTTTAGACGAGGATCTTCCAGTGCGTTTTTAATATTTCTTAATGTTCCGGCTATCTTTTGCTCATCACCGCTATTTAATGCATAAAGCGCATAATATTGTTTGTTTTTGCTTTTTGCCGGTTGAAATTCCTGACTGTTTTGAGCCATTGCCGGTTTAATGGCAGTAAATAATAAGATTGCAAATATTGCAAAGATGTACTTGGTTAAGTTTTTCATTTATGTTTTTGTTTTGTGTGCATTTTTAATTGGCTGATAAGGGCCATATTTGTGTTGTTTTTCCGAGAATTGATCTCCGTAGGGTCCATATGGAGCATCTACAGGTTTCTTCTTTAAATCGGGGTAGTCTTTGTGTTGATCTTTGTGAGGGCGAGCCTGCGAGTTAACAAAAGCGGCTATGTCCCATGATTCTTCGTCCGTTAATATTGGATTTTTGTAAGAAGCACCAAAAGGCATATTGTTCTTTATAAAACCCGCAAAATTAGAGAGACGATAAAGTCCGGCGCCATCATTATAACTTAGTTTACCCCACAATGGTGGATAAACAAAGGTCTTGCCTCCAGCTGCAGCAATACCTTCTCCGTTTTCGCCATGACAGCTTCTGCATTTTGACGAATATAGCAATGCACCTTTCTTAGGGTCGGCAGGACGATTTAGCAGTGCTATTTTTTCTGTTCCCCTTCCATACATACCTTCCGGTTTTTCAACTCCCTGATTAAGCCATTCCATGTAAGCCAGCATTGCTCTAATTTCTTTAGAAGTAGAATCTGGCATTGTGCCATTCAGGCTACGCTCAAAACAGCCTTTGATCCGTGCTACAGGACTGATTATTTTTCCTGAGCGTGCAGTAATCTTCGGGTAACTGCTCATTACAGCGGCGTAGTTATTTCCAAATATCCTGGTACCTGCATCTAAATGGCAATTTTGGCAATTCAATCCATTAGTAAATTTACCTAATCTTCCTTTAGGTCCAAAATAAGCGGAAGTATTTACAATCAAATCTTTACCATAGCGAATCATTTCGCCATTGGCATTTTTTGGTATAGTGCGCTCTTCAGGAGCCTGCCATACCTCTTTAACATTAGCTGTGTGTTTTGGTTCGCTTAAATCGTTCTGTTGTATTGGCTTGTTCGATCCATTGCAACTGCTTGTTAAAGCAGCGACGCCAATAATGGCTAAGAGTTTTAATTGGTTAGTTAACATAAGTTTTCATTTGTGTGTTACCCAAAGATGGCATTAATGAAGCCAATGCAAAAGATGTTTATAGTTATGGGTCATAACAAAAAGTTATTAATGGTCATTACATAATTCTATGGATATTTATATATTGCGCACATGATATTCGATTTCAGGTTACAAGTATTTCAAACAGTTGCACTAAAACTGAGCTTTACCAAAGCAGCTGCAGAACTCTTTATTACGCAGCCTGCCGTAACCAGACATATCCGGGAGCTAGAAAAACAGTTAAATACCGCTTTATTTGTTCGCAACGGAAATCATATTTCCTTAACGGCGGCTGGCAATGTTTTATTAAAACATACTGCTAAAATCTTTGAGATTTATTTACTTATCGAAAACGATCTGGCCCAGCTAAGCGACGGCCTCAGGGGTAACCTTCGTATAGGAGCGAGCACAACACTGGCACAAACTTTCATGCCCAAAATCCTTGCTTTATTTAAAACTGCTTACCCCGAAATCATATTTACATTTACCAGAGGGAATACAGAATCTATTACACAACTGGTAATAGATGGTAAAATTGATGTGGCAATGGTAGAAGGGCAGATGCACTATCCACAGATAAACTATGAAAAATTTAGTGATGATGAATTGGTCTTAGTTACAAAGTCTGACAATCCATTAGCTCAAAAAGGAGAGATTGTTCCCCATCAGCTGCTTGATCTGCAACTAGTACTTAGAGAACATGGGTCTGGTACATTGGATGTTATTTCAAAAGCGTTAAGTGAAGCTGGTATAAGCCTAAAAGACCTTAAAATTGAGCTGCAACTAGAAAGTAATGTCAGCATTAAACAATATCTGCTTCATTCAGAAGCTGCGGCATTTTTGTCGATGCAAACCATTATTGGAGAACTGAAAAGGAATGAACTTAGTATTGTAGATATTAAAGGGATCGAGATGTTTCGCACTTTCCAGTTTATTCAGCTGCATGGCAGAACTTCAAAAGTTATAGAATCATTTAAGCTCTTTTGCAGAGGTCATATTAATATCTGATCAACTTAATATTGAAGCTACTGTGAGCAACATCAACATTCCTAATCCCAACAATATCAGCGTTGGCAATAATAGTGATTGATGAGTTTTCATAGTTGGATATTTAATAAAATTATATCCAAATTTCAAGTGGTATTATCAAATTTAATAGTAAAAAAGCGACATCTTTTGCTAGAATATTAAGCATAAAATGATGTTTCAAAATGGACTAAATGGCAAAGTTTCCCGGACGAAAATCGCTTGGGGTAATATCAAGAAATCTTTTAAAGGCCTTAATAAGATGCATCTGATCGTAGTAATTAAACTCATAGGCTATTTCGGTCCAGCTTTTATCTGGGAAATCAATTTTATAACGCAGCAGGTTTTCAAAACGAACCATATTGCTATATAACTTAGGGGTAGTACCAATTTCTTTTGCGAAATTCCTTTCCAGCTGTCTATCCGATAGGGATACCTTAGGCAAAAACACAGGAGCTTTATTGGTGAGAATCAGATTTGTCATCTGATTCACCCCTTTAGAAGGGTAAATTTTGACATGTTTTAATGCCATTTGTAGTAGGTAAGGCTCTGCAATTTCAATGCACTCATTTATCGTGTTGCAAGACATCAGTCTTTCGGTTATTTCTTTAAATACATTGGCAAATAGCAGTTGCCCATCAACAGCCTGATTACAAAAAAGATTTGCAGGAATACCCAGTAATCTGTACAGGCCGGCAGGTTTAAATTTGATAGTGAACGAAACAAAATGACCATTTATTGCAATGGTGTATTTTTTATGAGTACGCGGACCGCGAATGGTACATCTTGCAAAGGATTCAGCCTGATTAGAGCTGCAATTAATAGTTTCGAAACTGTCGCCCAAAAAGAAGTCAATAGAACCCATTACCCGTAAAGGCATTGCTTTAACTAAAGGAGCTCCTTTTGGTACAGTAAGTATTCTGAAAACATATTCAGATACAAAAGTCTGAAGCGCTTCAGTTGGTGCCATTTTTTTAACAACTGAGTTGTAGGAATCCATACTTAAACATTATAGGGTTAATTAAAGATAAGTATTTTCCTATTATAGAAAAGATATAATCAGGTTATGTATTCAGACCATGCTGTAAGGTAACTTGGCTTGGACTGAATCAGGGCAGAATAGGGACAGGGAGGGGATTGGTTCGGAAAAAAGGTACTTTTACCCGAACCAATCCCGAAGCAGCCTCGAACCAGTGTCGAACCAACTCGGTCTCATTACAAATGCTATTGGTACGATCTTCAAAAGTTTTATCTAAATTTGGAGCGATGAATTTGAGTCGTGTTATACTAATTGTCTCTTTATTTTTTGCCTTAAGCTATAGCCAGACTTATGGGCAGACAGTGCCGCAGACGGCGGATAGTGTTGTGGTGCCAACTACTTACACACGCAAATTTGTAAAGGATCCGGCATTTCTTGCTCGTCAGAAATTTGTTACAGATTCTATAATGACCCACACCTGGCTTTTTCCTGATTCAATGGTCCGCAAGCACATGATTATGGATAGCATAATTAAGGCAAATGTTGTAGGCCGTTCTGATCTTATTAACAGATATAAAGAGCTTACCACAATGAAGGTGAGTAAATACAGATTGGGCAAGCCTGTGCCAAAGGGCTCAGTTTGGGTGCCGGCTATAGTAGCTTTGCTTTTGGTTTTGTTTGCAGTTTTAAAAATATCCTTTAATAAACAGCTACAAACAATTGTACAATCCTTTTTTAGTAACAGGGTTTTGAACAATCTTAATAAAGAAGATAACCTATTTACATCGTGGCCATTTTTACTCTTATTTGTTCAGTTTGGTTTTACAATAGGAATGTTCTTTTACCTCGTTTCCGGCTTTTATCATATCTCTTTTCCGGGTACAGGGTTTCAGTTTTACCTGAGTATTTCTATTCTTATTGTGGTTTTATATATCATGAAAATAGTTATTTTAAGGATATTAGGGTACCTTTTTGACATTCAGAAGCCGGTTAATGAATATGTTACAATATTATATTTGAGTTATTTTAACCTCTCTTTAATCTTCATTCCACTGGTTATCGCATTCGCATTATCCCCCTTAAAGTATGGCCCATACTATATTGCGATCTCTTTTATACTGTTAGGCGTGATTTTTGCTTTTCAGTTCATAAGGGCAGGGGTTAATATTTTATCTCATCATCGATTTTCAAAAGTCTATTTGTTTTTGTACTTTTGTGCCCTCGAAATTTGCCCTATATTAATTTTAATCAAGGCAATAGGATTATAACCGTGTAATTTGTAAAATGCAAGAAAAGACAGAAGATAGGTTGCGTAAGGTAAAGAGTATCTTAATAACATTACCGAAACCAGAAACAGAGAAATCTCCTTATTTTGATTTGGCAAAAAAGTATAACTTGAAAATTGATTTCAGATCATTTATTCATGTTGAAGGAGTACCTGCCAGGGATTTTAGAAAGGACAAAATTACGTTAAGTGATTTCACCTCCGTGGTATTTACCAGCAGAAACGCCGTTGATCATTTTTTCAGAATTTGTGAAGAAATGAGGTACGAAGTTCCGGCCGATCTGAAGTATTTTTGTATTTCAGAATCTACTGCTTTATATCTGCAGAAATACATTCAGTATAGAAAGCGCAAGATCTTTTTTGGAAAGCAAACTGCAGCAGATTTAGCTGAGGTTTTGAAAAAACATGCAGGTGAAAAGTTTCTTTACCCTTGCTCTGATGTAGCTACCGAGGATACTATGAATTTCTTGCAGAAAAATGGTTATGATTTTACTCCGGCTGTATTATTTAAAACTGTTGTTTCGGATCTTTCGGATCTGGCCGAAGTTTTCTATGATGTGATCGGGTTCTTTAGCCCATCAAGTATTCAGTCGTTGTTTACCAACTTTCCTGAATTTAAACAGAACAATACGCGGATAGCCGCTTTTGGCGTAAATACCCATAAAGCTGTTAAGGATGCAGGCCTTATTGTAGACATTGCAGCCCCTTCACCAGAGGCTCCTTCTATGATTATGGCTATAGAAAACTATATTAAAAAGTCTAACAAATAACGATTAACATAAAGTTAATCGTTATTTCGTTAAAGTATATTTTTTGAGTTCATTTGAACTAAATTCTGTTCATTTTAGTTTTTAAGCATATTTTCCCCCTTAATAATTGTATATATCAATCATTATTGATAAAATTGTTAGGAAATTGCTTGACGCTAATTATGAGAAACAGCTACTTATTAGGTTTTTTTATTGTTGCAATATTACTTTCTAGTTGCGGAAAGGGAGGCCAGGGAGAACTGGTTGGTGTATACAATAAAAAATTCAGAAATAATAGGATCCCCTTAGGTATGGTTTACATACCTCCTGGCAGAACCCTTATAGGTATATCTGACGAGGACATCAATAACTCGCAGAGCTCGCCTAGTAAAATGACCTCCTTTAGTGCATTTTTTATGGATCAAACTGAGATTACAAATGCTGAATACAGGCAGTTTGTAAACTGGGTAAGAGATTCAATTGCTGTAACTAGTTTAGGCCCATCTGGTGCGCCGAACTATTTTCAGGCACAACCGCAAGGACC
>NZ_CAMLHF010000245.1 GCF_946479715.1 uncultured Pedobacter sp.
AGGATGAATTTAAAGATAACGGAAACTGGCCCCACCAGATCTATGTAAGAGAGGCCAGAAGGATGGTAAGTGATCATGTACTAACAGAAAATGAAACTTTAGGACGGAAAGAAGTGCCTCAACCTATCGGGATGGGTTCTTATGCTTTAGATTCGCATAATACTCAACGATATGTAACCAGTAAGGGATTTGTGCAGAATGAGGGTGATATAGGTGTGCATGCTCCTAAACCTTATAGCATATCTTACGGGTCAATAGTTCCTAAAAAAGGAGAGTGTGGCAATTTGCTGGTGCCGGTTTGTGTTTCCAGCTCACATATTGCCTACGGTTCTGTAAGGATGGAGCCGGTTTTTATGATCCTTGGTGAATCGGCAGCAACTGCAGCTGTAATAGCCATAGATGATCGGGTAGATGTTCAGCAGGTTGCTTACGAAAAATTAGAAGCTCAGCTGCTAAAGCAAAAACAGAGATTAAGGCTGAATTAATTAATTCAACTATTGTATTTTTATTGCAAATCTATTTGTTTTACCTTTCGTTAAAATAAAGGATAGGGATTAACACCAAATATGAGCCGTAATAAATTATTGTATCGCTTAATTAACAGTGTATTATTGTTAATGCTGCTTTTTTGCAGTGTGGATGCCAGTGCTCAAAAAAACAATATAAGCTTTAATCACCTTACGGTAGAAGATGGCCTTTCGCAAAGCAGTGTTCTCTCTATCGCTCAGGATAGTATGGGGTTTATGTGGTTTGGAACTAAAGATGGTCTTAACAAGTTTAATACCCAAAGATTCGAGGTCTTTAAGCATGATAAAAACAATAATACGTCCTTAAGTAGTAGCCAGAATATTAATTATCTGCTTACAGACAGAAAAGGTAATTTATGGGTGGCTACACAGAAAGGACTAAATCTTTATTTGCCCAAAAGCAATTCTTTTAAGAGATTTCTTCATGATCCGAAGGATAAAAATAGCATCAGTGATAATATTATAAGGAACCTTTTTGAAGATAAAAAAGGAAATATCTGGGTTGGAACAGACAACGGGCTAAACAAATTGATTGGACCTGATAAATTTCAGCGTTTTTATAACAGTAATGTTAAGGGGCAAGGTTTAGCGCATTCGCTAATAAAAGCCATTTATCAGGATCATAATAATGTACTCTGGATTGCTACTTTAAAGGGGCTTACCAGTATGAAAGAAGAAAAAGGAAAGTATGTTTTCCAGTCTTATTTTCATGACCCAAGTAATTCAGCAAGTTTAATTAATAATGATCTTAGCGCTATTTTTGAAGACCAGTACCATAATTTATGGATAGGGACGCATAATAATGGGCTCGAATTAATGGACAGGGCTACTGGTACCTTTAAACACTACTCGGCAAAAAGTGAACAGAGTAATGGGCTTAGCAGCAATGTAATCCGTAAAATCAAAGCCGATAAAGACGGCAAATTATGGATCTCTACCCTAAATGGGATAGACATATTTGATGTTAAAACAGGAAAATTTACGGTTCTTAACCACATTCCTAATGATCCTTTAACCTTAAACCAAAACTCTACTTATGATATTTTGAAGGATGCAGCGGGTTCCATGTGGGTAGGTACTTACTACGGTGGTGTTAATGTGTACCATGCCAACTCTACTCCCTTCAGAGAATACAAGACCAGTCTGGGCGGTAATGGCATTAGCAGTAATGTAATCAGTGCTATTGTAGAAGATGAAAGCCATAATTTGTGGATTGGAACAGAGGCTGAAGGTTTAAATTATTATAACAGAACAACCGGAAAATTCAAGGCGGTTAAAAATCAAATAGGTAACCCTAATTCTTTAAGCTCGAACCTTGTAAAGGCCATTTCTATTGATAAAAAGGGGAGGGTATGGGTAGCAACATACGAAGGGAACCTTGATGTATATTTACCTTCTTCGGGTACGTTTAAGCATTATAAACCAAATAGTGCAGACCCGCATGCATTAAATTCGAACAGGATCGTTTGTCTATTACACGACAGCCAAGGTAGGTTGTGGGTGGGAACACGCGCACAAGGTGTTTTTCTTTACAATGAAACGAAGGATAACTTTTCAGTACTCAGCAGCCCTGTATATAATCAGGAATTAAAGTTTGTAAGAACTTTTTTTGAAGATGCTGCCAAAAATATATGGATAGCTACAAATTCGGGTATTTATATAGCTTCGGCAAACTCCAATCAGATTAAGGAGTTTAAGAGTAAGAGCAGTGATTTTAAATTCGACGACATCAATTTTATTAAAGAAGATTCGAAAGGAAATATCTGGATAGGCAGCTATGAATCTGGATTAATTAAATACGATAAAAACAGAGATACCAGCAGGTTTACAGTTAATGATGGGTTACCTAGCAATAATACGGTAGGTTTTTTGGAAGACAGCAAGGGTAATTTATGGATAAGCACCTCTAACGGTTTATCCAAATTTGATGGAAAAGTATTTAAAAATTATACAGTTGATGATGGCCTGCCCGGAAATGTTTTTAATTATAACTCATCTTTTAAGGATAGTAAGAATGAGATGTTCTTTGGTGGTTATAACGGTATGGTGAGTTTCTTTCCCGATGAGATCAGAGATAATAAAAAAATACCAAAAGCAATATTTACCAGGTTAAGGTTGTTTAATAAACCGGTAAATATTAATGATAAAACAGGGTTGCTTACTCAAAATATAGGCTTAACAAAGGAGCTAACCTTTTCTTATAATCAGAATATCTTTACCATCGATTTTGCTATTCTAAACTATATTAAATCCGAAAAAAACAGGTACGCTTATCAGCTTAAGGGCTTCGAGAAAGGGTGGAATTATGTAGCCACTCCGCAAGCAACGTTTACTAATTTACCTGCCGGCAGATATGTTCTTTTAATTAAAGGGGCAAATAACGATGGAGTGTGGACAAACAAGCCCGAGGAGATGATCATCAATGTAAATCCTCCTTATTGGAAAACATGGTGGGCGTATCTGATCTATATACTTTTCCTTTCAGGTCTGATATTTCTTGTTTTAAGGTTTTTATGGATCAGAACATTGCTAAGAAAGGAGCACGAGATCTATCAAATGAAGCTTGATTTTTTTACTAATGTATCTCATGAGATCAGAACGCCATTAACCCTCATTGTTGGCCCATTGGAGCATTTGGTAAATGAAACAAAGGAATCACCTGCTTTAAACAGAAGGTTACTTACGGTAAAGAAAAATGCGGGCAGGCTAACCAGATTGGTGAATGAGCTTATGGATTTTAGAAAAGCAGAATCAGGTAATATGGAACTCAATGTAGCGCCTGGTAATATAGTAAGCTTTGCCAAGGAGATTTATATTTCGTTTACTTATGTAGCCCTTAAAAATCATATTGATTATCGTTTTAATTGCGATGAGGACATCATAGAAGTCTATTTTGATAGTGAACAATTGGAGAAGGTATTGTTTAATTTGCTTTCTAATGCGTTTAAGTTTACACCTGATCATGGGGTTATTCGTTTAGATATTGTAAAAACGAATGATAATTATGTTGAAATAAGGGTAGCTGATAATGGAAAAGGGATTCCGGAAGAAAGCAGGAATAAAATATTTACCAATTTTTATCAGGTAAGGGATCATCGTTCAGGAAATACAGGTACAGGAATTGGCTTGGCTTTGGCCGAAAAAATCAGCAGGCTGCATCATGGTCGTTTATCATTGGTAAATAATGATGAGCTTAAAGACGAAGATGTTCATACTTGTTTTAGCCTTAGACTTAAGCTAGGTAAGGAACATTTTAAAAAGGATGAGCTTATTGAACAGTACATTAGCATAGAAAATCCTATTCTTTATCAGCAGGTATCGGAAATTGAACCGGTGAAGAATTATGAGCCGGCGGAAAAAACAGAAGACGGGATAACTGTTTTAATAGTAGAAGATAATGTTGAGGTAAGGAGTTTTATTGCACAATCTTTAAAGCAGTCGTACCAGGTAATAGAAGCCAATAATGGCGAAGAAGGTGTGAAAATAGCGATTGAGAAGATCCCGGATATTATTGTTAGTGATGTAATGATGCCGGTTATGGATGGATTGGAGCTTTGCCGTACACTTAAAACAGACCCGCGCACAAGTCATATCCCTATTATATTACTTACTGCACGTTCTGGTAATATCCACGAAATAAACGGATTGAAAACAGGAGCAGAGGCATACATCACGAAGCCTTTTAGCATTAACAGTTTGCAGCTTAATATTTACAACCTGCTAACCTTGCAGGCCAATATGCGTAGAAAGTTTAGTCAGCAGATCACACTTCAGCCAACCAATATTTTAATAGAATCGGCCGACGAGGAATTCCTGAATAAAATAATGGGACTTATCGAAGCTAATTTTAATAATGAAGACTTTAGTGTAAATACACTTGCTGCCGAAGTAGGGATGAGTACACCAATTTTATATAAGAAAATTAAAGCGCTTACAGATCTTACTGTAAATAACTTCATCAAATCTGTTCGTTTAAAGCGAGCTGCTCAATTACTAAAGCATGATGTTTATACGGTTTATGAGGTTGCCTACATGGTGGGCTTTAGCGACAGCAAATATTTCAGTAAAGAATTTGCAAAGCAATTCGGACAAACCCCCTCAGAGTACAGTTTAAAGTAGCCTATTTTCTGAATTTAAGAAAATCACCCTCTTTCTTTAAGATTTTAACCCCTCTTGCATTTTACTGGCGCTTACATTAGCTAAACCAAATATGTAAAATCACCAGTATATGAACGAGGTATCTCAAGCAGTGTTACTCTTGTGCGCCCGCATCTTATGGTTTTAACTTAGATAAATTAAACTATGAAAGCACAACTACTAAAAGTTTCAATGTCGCCTGCTCAGTCATTTAGTATTAGGCAGGACGTGGTTCCATCTGTTAATAACAAATGGCATTACCACCCAGAATTTGAATTAGTTTATTTCAGTAAAGGAAAAGGCACCCAATTTATCGGAGACAATATTAGCAGGTTTAACCAGGGAGATATTGTTCTTGTTGGCCCTCAGTTGCCACACTACTGGCGATTTGATGATGTTTATTTTAGAAATAATAATCCGGCGGCCGCTAATCCCGATGTAAGAGTGGTTCATTTTTCTGAAAACATGTGGGGTGATTCTTTTCTGAATTTACCAGAGAATAAGCTGTTAAAATCTGTTTTGGAGAGGTCTAGAAGAGGGTTAAAGATTAAGGGTAAAAACAAACAGCATATTGCTGATCTGATCTCTGAAATGCCCAATGCAGAAGGCATAGACAGGATAATTATTTTAATGCAAGTGCTTGCTGAAATCGCTAAATGTGAAAAATTGGAAACGTTTTCATCAATTGGTTTTCAGCATGAAATGGAGCCTCATGAAAAGGATCGCATTAACGATATCTACGATTATTCTTATGCTAATTTTAAAAACAAGATCACTTTAGAAGAAATAGCTGATGTAGCTAAGATCAGTCCTAATTCATTTTGCAGGTACTTTAAATCGCGCACCAGAAAAACCTATTCTCAGTTTCTGATAGAGATTAAAGTGGGCAGGGCCTGTGAACTGCTAATTGAACATAGCCTTAACCTGAAACAGGTATGCTATGATTGCGGCTTTAACAACTTTGCAAGCTTTTACAAATGCTTTAAAAAGATTACAGGCAAAAGTCCGCTATGTTATCAAAAAGAATTTGTTACCAATTTCAGCTAAATATTAAACATACAATCAATAAACTAACCAACCAACCTAACAAACTACGGGTCTGAGCAATCCGTGAATTAACCAACCAAATATTTTAAACGCTATGAAGAAAAATGATACTCAAACAGTTTCATGTTATGGCTATTCTGTACGTAAATTATTCAGTTTCCTGTCCTTACGGACAGTGATAATTGGTTTTTTACTTACCGGTTCAGCAGCCTTTGGGCAAACCATTAATATTACGGGAACAGTAAAGGACGGCGGAGGGGGAGCCATACCCGGTGTAGGCGTAAGGGTAAAAAATGCCAAAGTATCTACACAGACTGATGCAAATGGTAAATACAGCATTACAGTTCCCGATGCCAATTCAACTCTTGTGTTTTCTTACATTGGCCTTGTTTCGCAGGAAGCAGTTGTGGGCAATAAAAAGGTAATTGATATTACCCTGAAAGAGGATGAATCTGCATTGGACGAGGTTGTAGTAACCGGGTACGGCGAAAAAGTTAAAAAACGTGACCTTACCGGTTCAATATCATCTGTAACTGCAAAAGATATTGCAGAGCGCCAGCCGCTTACTTTATTTGATGCATTACAGGGACAAGCCTCTGGTGTGTTGGTTACCAATGATAATGGTGATCCGGCCGGACAGGGAACTATCCAGATCCGTGGAGCTTCTTCAATAAATGCGTCGGGTACCGGTCCTTTGTATGTAATCGATGGAATCATTAGTGAAAACGGGAATTATATAAACCCGTCAGACATTGAATCATTTGAAATCCTTAAAGATGTGGCATCTGCAGCTATTTATGGTGCAAGGGGCGCAAATGGTGTAATCATCATAACCACTAAAAGAGGTAAAGAAGGCAAACCACTTATTGGCGTTCAGTATACTTATAACAGAGGTGAATTAGCAAATAAATTAAGAACGATCTCTGCTGATGAGCTTAGGTTTTACAGGATGATTAGAGGTGGTGGTGCCGGAATTGGTGGAAATGTGGATTCTATTAACCCTTATCTGAATGCCGATAATGATTATCAGGAGCTATTGTTCAGAACATCAGAAAAGCACACAGTTAACTTGAGTTTAAGTGGTGGTTCAAAAGGAATAACTTATTACGGAGGTTTAAACTACGTAGACAATCAGGCCATTGCATTAAACAGCTGGATTAAAAGAATACAGTCGAAATTAAACGTAGAATATGCCATATCAGATAAGCTTACCATCAGCAACAACCTTGCTTTTGCTTATCAGACGGGAAATATCCTTAACATTCAGAATACGGCAAGGCAGATATTTGAGCGTAATCCGTG
>NZ_CAMLHF010000246.1 GCF_946479715.1 uncultured Pedobacter sp.
CAGATAGGTAGAACCCGCGCCTGCCCATGGTATTTAAAATCTCGTCGCCTTTACCTATACGGTAAGCACCTACAATATTTTGCAGGTCTTTATCCCAGATGAAAAGGTGGTTATAATAGATATCGTAGTTGTCAAGATCAATCTTCTTATTTGTTCCTTCACCAACCTCTCTAAAGGTTATTTCTCTTAAACGTCCAATTTCTCTTAAAATATTTGGAATTGCTACTGTTGGGGCAATATATACTTCGTAGTTCTTTTCCTGCCATACTCTGAAGTTTTCAAGCTGATCAACTTCTTCTACAATTTTATTTCGATCTGTTTCGGCAATAACTTCTTCTGGCTTTTTCTTTATTTTAAAGAGATTGATAGGGTTGAATAATTTCTTCTCTTGTTCTAAACCAGTTCCGAGTGCATAGGTACGCGCCCTAAGAAAATCGAGTAGTTTATTGGTGTTATTTCTGTAAGAAACATCTTCTATATTAATAGGCTTACCAATTCTTACTTTTATTTTTAAACCTTGTTTGTTTAAAAATTCTGAAGGCAATTTAGCTGTTCTTAGTGTAGGGTGGATAAAGCTAAGGATATTGAATAAAACGCCATTGTTGCCATGGAAATAGATTGGCACTACAGGTAATTTGGCCCGGGCAATTAATTTTCCTACTACCGGATGCCATATTCTATCTGTAATTTCCTGCTTATCTAAACTAAAGGTTGAAACCTCACCTGCCGGAAATATTCCTATTGGTGTGCCACTTTGCAGGAGATCGAAGGTAGCTTTTAGACCGCTGATGCTTGAGGTGTGCTGAACATTTTCAAAAGGATTTACTGCTACAAAGAATTCACTTAGATTAGGGATCTTTTTAAGTATAAAGTTAACCATCACCTTTGCTTCTGGCCTTACGGTGCAAAGTAATTTTACAAGGGCAAGACCCTCAACACCACCGTAAGGATGGTTTGCTATTGCAATAAAACCTCCGGTTTTGGGAATGTTTTTAAGGTCGTCCTCGTCAAAGTCGATACTAACGCCTATGGTTTCTAAAATCTTATCGACAAATTCTAAACCACTAAAGTGCTCATTCTGCGAAAAAACTTTATTGATGTCATTAAGTTTCATCATCTCCATGAGTAAAGCAGCAAGTCCAGGTACGCCCAGTTTATCTATTTTAGTAGCTTTTGCAAACTCTTGGGTAGTTATGATCTTCATTTAAATTCCAGTTTGTGAAACATTATCCAACCTCAAAAGTAAGATTTATATTTTTAATCGTTGGCGACATACTAAAATATAATACTATATCCTATTGTGGTTGGTATTTATAATATTCTGCTATAGATTAGGCAATGAGAAAATGGTTGAATGCTTATTTTGATTTTAGTAAACAGGAGTTTAATGGCCTTTTAGTTTTAATAGTACTTATAGTGTTAATTAGTGCCACTCCTTACCTGTACAGATTTTTGAAACCCGAACCGGATAATTTTGTAACTGAACAGCTAGCTATTAAAAGGTTAATACTACCTGTTAAAAAGTCTGCCGTTTTTAATGATGGGAAATTAAAGTACAATGCTAAAAAAGAGCATCATTATTCGTTGTTCGTGTTTGATCCGAATACTATAAATGTTGATGATTGGCAAAGGCTTGGCCTGTCTTTTAAACAATCTGCAGCTATTTTAAAGTATTTAGAGAAAGGCGGGAAGTTTAGAAAGGCAGAAGATCTGAAGAAGATGTATACAATTACGGAGAAGATGTATGAAAGGTTATCTCCTTATGTGCGAATTGAAGATAAGTATACTGAAAATACAAAAGTACCGGAGAAAAATTTTAAGAATAATGCTCAGAACCCAATTTCTAGAGAGCAGAAGATAATTGAAATAAATGGGGCTGATAGTACAGCACTTATTGAGGTAAAAGGAATTGGACCGGCTTTTGCCATGAGGATAATAAAATACAGAGAACGAATTGGAGGCTTTTATAGAAAGGAGCAGTTGCTTGAAGTGTTTGGACTGGACTCAGTAAAATATGATGAGATCAGGAGTCAGGTTTATGTGGATGATCAAAAATTGAAAAGAATTAATGTTAATGCTGCAAGGATAGAGGATTTTAAGGGACATCCATATATAAGGTATAAACAGATAAATGCTATTATTGAGTATAGAAAACAACACGGAAATTATAGTAATATTGCTGACTTAAATAAGGTTGCTATTTTGGATCCGGAAACGGTGGGACGTTTGGCACCTTACCTTACTTTTTAGTCATGATAGAATCCAGAATAAAACAAACTGTACGCGATGTACATGATTTCCCAAAACCAGGGATCATTTTTAAAGATATAACTCCCATACTAAAGGATCCGGGCTTATGCATCGATATTACAGCCGCTTTGGCTAAACAACTTTCGAATGTGGCTATTGATGTGGTTGCAGGTATAGAGAGCAGGGGCTTTTTGTTTGGCCCATCTTTGGCCCAACTGTTAAATGTTCCTTTTATACCAATTAGAAAGGCAGGGAAGTTGCCCTACAAAACGGTGCAGGAATCATATGATCTGGAATATGGCAACGCAACGATAGAATGTCATCAGGACGCATTGCTTAAAGGACAAAGGGTTTTAATTCATGACGATCTACTGGCCACAGGAGGTACAGTTGTAGCTGCATCTAAACTTGTTATGCAGATGGAAGCAACAGTAGCAGCTTATTCTTTTATTATATCGTTGGATTTTTTAAATGGTAAGGAGCGATTGACCCCCTATGGAAATGAGGTTTTTTCTTTGGCTTCTTATTAATTTTGTTAATCGATTAGATTACTGGCTTGATATAAGCACAAGATTAATAGCGTAAGTGCAATTAATTTTAAAATTAGAATAGAAAGACGAGGGCTAAGGATAGGCATAATTCTGCAGCTTATTTTTTGTATGCTGAAATGAGCGGGATTTTTTTTAAACTTGTTGCAAAATTAGCTGTGCTTTTAATTAAAATCAACTGAGTAAATACGCAGGTTTTATTGAGAGGATTTCTCAAAATTGATATAAAATGAAATCGAAAGGGAATTTTGGAGACTATTCAAGGAACTTTATTACAGATGTTCCAGCCGACTTAGAGAGTGAACAAGCATTGTTCTTTGAACAAACTATTCCGAGGTTTGCTGAAGAAGCCATTTATATTTATTCATTTAAAGAGAACAGAATGATTTTTGCCAGTGGCTGGGAAGAGGTTGTTGGATATAAAGATGATGAAATAAATATGCTGGCAATAGTAAATATGTCGGCCCCGGAATTTGCTCCTTTCTCACACGATCTTAATGATAAGGCCCTCAAATTTATTCATAACAAGTCAAAAGATCTGGAGAAGTATAGCTTTACTATAGAACTTAAAAAGATCCATAAAAACGGTCAGGAAATTCCTATATCGGCAAGGGTAGGTGTTTTTAGTTCTGAGAATGGTAAAATCGAATCTATTATTGGTCGTTTTCAAATTAACAGGAGTCTTATTTTTGGAAAAATAATGAGATATGCAGCTTATGGCCCTGATAAGGAGAAATTTGAAGAGGAATTAAACAAGATATTGTTTTACCATCTGGCAATATCCAATAAAGAGAAGGAGGCGCTTTCACTTGTGGCAAAAGGCTACTCCTTCAAAGAGATTGCCCATGAACTGGGTGTTTCGCATTCAGCAATCGAAAAAAGGATAATTCCGCTATACAAGCGCTTTGATGTTAAAAGTTTAACACACCTGGTAAGCTTTGCGTATGACAATAATATACTTCCTTAATTAAACCGCATCGAGGTTTACGGTTGTGATATTTGATCTCTCTACACCTATATTTTCTAATAATGTTTCCCAGCGTTCTTCAGCGTGTCTGTCTGGGTCGTCATTACCCATAACCCAGATAATACTTTTTTCCTTGATGGCTTTTTTATTTAATTCGCCACAGTTTAGATTATTAAGTATGGTATAGAATTGTTTTGCACTTAAAATATCGTCTTGTACATTTCCACCAGGATTTATATCGTCAATTACCAGTAATGAAGAGTTTCTCCACGACCATGCTCCAGGTTTTGTAATTGGCGGGTTATCTTCATCCTCAAAAAATAAACAAAGTAGTTTTACTGCTGTAATGTAACTGCAGCTATTATTTTTAATAGATGATTCTGTTGCGATTCCGACTGATAGCATTGTTTTGCCACTTCCTCTTGAGCCAAATAGCAACATATGTCTTCCGGGTTCAGGATGTTTCAGGAAGTCTAAAATCAATGCTTTATTGTCTTCTTTTATTTGTTGGTTCCATTGGCTTAGTCGCAACTGAAAAGGATAGCCCGCATTTTGGATAAACATTTTTGTAGTATACCAATAGTAGAAGGGATAGATAACCAGTAATACTAACACAATAAGGCCAATTAACATACCTTGGTGAAACTCACAGATCAGACTTGCAGCAAGTGCACCCATTCCAAAATAAACCAGATCTGTTAAAGTATCGAACGCAACATTTGTCCATGCTGGCTGAAATGTGTATTTGCCTGTTCCAAGAGCCTTACGTATGGATTCTGTTTTAAATAATAGCGGCCATAGGAAATTAAAAAGTTCAAACAAAATCCAGCCACTCCAAACACCAAATGCCGCCCACAATTCAGGTTGGGACATATTGGTTTTTGCTTTAAGTATATTATAAAGGAGTATCGTTGGAATGAAACCTAAAGAAAAATGACCAAACTGGTTTGCCAGCCAGGAGTAAGTAAGCGTTACTCCTCTATAAGAATCTTTGCCTATAAGGTCGTTCTTTAGTTGAGCGACAAGAGCTTTTATGGTAATGGACTTCATGAGATGCTTTATTTAGATAGTTCTAGGGCGGTAAAGCTAAAAAAAAATAAAAAAAGTTTTCAGTGTATTTGACTTACTTAAAATCAGGAGGTAAGGTTAATGAACTAAATACCATTTCGTTCTAGTACTCTGCAAATTTAAACTTGTGTTTCTGTTGTTTTATTTGTTTATAATTGTCGGGATTCAATCGATAAATTATGTTAGAAACAATGGATAATTCTGTGGGATATAACTTTAGCATCTCAGAAAATCAGGAAATGATACGAACTGTGGTACATGATTTTGCGGAGAAGAATATTCGTCCGAATGTAATGGAGTGGGATGAAGTACAACATTTTCCGATAGAAGTTTTTAAAAAACTTGGTGAATTGGGTCTGATGGGAGTTTTGGTTCCTGAGATTTATGGTGGATCAGGTTTGGGCTATCAGGAATATGTAGATGTGATTGTTGGGGTATCCAAAGTTTGCGGTTCAATAGGCCTGTCGTTAGCTGCTCATAATTCTTTATGTACTGGTCATATCCTTGCTTTTGCCAATGAGGAACAAAAAATGAGATGGTTGCCTAAATTAGCAACAGCAGAATGGATAGGAGCATGGGGCTTAACTGAGGCAAATACAGGATCCGATGCTTTGGGTATGATGACCGTTGCTACATTAGACGGGGATGATTATGTTATTAACGGGTCCAAAAACTGGATTACTCATGGTAAAACAGGAGATATTGCAGTTGTTATGGCAAGAACCGGAGAAAAAGGAAATTCTAACGGCATTTCGGCTTTTGTTGTTGAAAGGGGAACGCCAGGATTTGCAGCTGGCAAGAAGGAGAATAAGCTAGGAATGAGAGCCTCTGAAACAACCGAAATGATATTTGACAATTGCCGTGTTCCAAAAGAAAATCTTTTAGGGAATATAGGTGGGGGCTTTAAACAGGCGATGAAAGTTTTAGATGGCGGACGAATCTCTATTGCCGCATTGGCGTTAGGTATTGCAAAAGGTGCATATGAGGCGGCTGTTGCTTATGCCAAACAAAGGCATCAGTTTGGGCAGCCAATAGCAAGTTTTCAAGGTATTAGTTTTAAGCTGGCAGATATGGCTACTGAGATTGAGGCAGCGGAGCTGTTGATTAGACAGGCCGCTGATTTAAAGAACCGAGGTTTACCTATGACCAAAGAATCGGCCATGGCCAAATATTTTGCTTCGGAAGTTGCAGTAAGGACGGCAACTGAGGCAGTGCAGATTTTTGGAGGATATGGTTATACTAAGGATTTTCCGGTGGAAAAATTCTATAGAGATAGCAAATTATGTACTATTGGAGAAGGAACTTCAGAAATTCAGAAAATAGTTATTGCAAGAGAAGTTTTAAAACATTAGATTAGTGTAACAAAATAAAAGAGAATATTCTAACCAAATATAAAACCAATTAAACCGGCATATTTAAATATGCCGGATTTTTGTTTTTAAAGGGCTATATTCTATTTAATGGATATGATGCGATCTACTACATAGGGACTGTAACCTCTCCATGGAAGCGTGCTGACATATTCCTTATAGTGCAATTCAAAAGTCTTTCCACTGTTCATCATCATTTTTTCGGCAATGGCTTTGTCGTCGACAGAAAATTCAAATTCATTTGATTGTATGGTGCCGGTTTGTTTGGATCGAAGTCCTGTTTGAATCAGTTTGCCTTCGTAAGTTTTAAATACATAACCTTTTCTCACCACATAATTTAGCTCACCGGCTTTAACACCATCGCCAAATACAAAATAATAACGATAATAAATGAATCCTGATAGGATAACAATTATAATAGCAAGAGTAATAAACAGCGGCTTTTTAGATTTCATGATAGATTTGTTTTTATATTAAAAATAAGTATAAAAAGTGTACCATGTATTTTCAAATTCAATATTATTAATAAAATTAAACATAGTGTTTTGATTATCAAATGAAATACCTATCTTTGCAGTCCTAAAAACAACGAGAGGAGGTATTTTACGTTATGATCATTATTAATATTAAAGACGGTGAATCACTAGATAAAGCGTTAAAACGTTTCAAAAAGAAATTTGAAAAAACAGGAGTGTTAAGAGAATTACGTAGCCGCCAAGCTTACGAGAAAAAAACTGTAGCAATTCGTAAGTTAGTGAAACACGCTATATATAAGCAA
>NZ_CAMLHF010000247.1 GCF_946479715.1 uncultured Pedobacter sp.
TTGAAGATCCATATCGTTATTGCAATGAAGAACGTGCAAAAACTGAAATACTTAAACCTGAGCATTTACAATTTGCACGTGAAGCGGCAACTCAATCCTTTGTATTGTTAAAGAACGACAAACAGACATTACCTCTTAAAAAAACAGGCACGGTTGCATTAATAGGCCCATTGGCCAACACTGGATCCAATATGCCGGGTACATGGAGTGTAAATAGTGATTTAGCTAACACAGCTTCTCTTCTTGCAGGTATGAAAGCTACTTTAGGATCAAACGTTAAAGTATTACATAGCTTAGGTTCGAATTTATTGGCTGATGAAGCGTATCAAAAAAGAGCAACTATGTTTGCTCGTGATATTCCGAGAGATAACCGTCCGGAAGAAGAGGTAATCAAAGAAGCTGTAGACATTGCAAAACAATCTGATGTAGTTATTGCGGCTTTGGGAGAAGGTTCTGAAATGAGTGGTGAAAGCTCAAGCCGTACCAATCTGGAAATCCCTGAAGTTCAAAAACGCTTATTACAGGCCTTACTTAAAACTGGCAAACCAGTTGTTTTAGTTTTGTTTAGTGGTAGGCCATTGGTCTTAAATTGGGAAAACGAAAATGTTCCGGCAATACTTAATGTGTGGTTTGGTGGCACAGAAGCGGCAAAAGCAATTACCGATGTGTTATTTGGCGATGTAAATCCATCAGGAAAACTCACCACAACATTCCCGCAAAATGTTGGTCAGATACCATTGTATTACAGTCATAAAAATACAGGTCGCCCATTGGAAGATGGCAAATGGTTTTCTAAATTCCGTTCTAATTACATTGATGTAAGCAATGATCCCTTGTACCCATTTGGATACGGATTAAGCTATACAACCTTTGATTATAGTGATGTAAAATTAGATAAGGATAAATTTAAATCCGGTGAAACGATCAACGCGAGTGTTATTGTAAAGAATACCGGATCAAGGGAAGGCAAAGAAGTAGTTCAACTTTATATCAGGGATCTTGTAGGCAGTTCTACCCGTCCTGTTAAAGAATTAAAACACTTTGAAAAAATTGATTTAAAAGCGGGAGAAAGCAAAACAGTTAATTTCAAAATCACAGTTGATGATTTAAAATTCTTTAACTCGGAACTTAAATATATAGCAGAACCGGGAGATTTTAAAGTGTTCATCGGCACAAATTCAAGAGACGTTAAGACTAATCAGTTTACGCTGCTTTAGCAGATTAAGTTTAGAGTATATAAGGCTGTATCATAACATGATCAGCCTTTTTTATGTAATTGATCGTCATCCTGAATTTATTTCAGGATCTCGCAAATGATATTAAAAAACCTTGCTTAAACCGGATCCTGAAATAAATTCAGGATGACGATCGTATTAATGAAATAGCCAACAATCTCCTATCAACAAAGTTACCATCGCCCTATATCCCCTCATTTTTAAAAGATTACAATTTTGTTTAGTTTAGTAATATGAACAGGATTAAATTAACCGCTTTTATGGTCTTGCTATTGGGATTAAATGGTATGGCTCAAGACTTCAAGAAATATGATTCAGGCAATTTCATTGAAGGAAAAGACAGCATTTATTATAGGGTTCTGTTTCCCGAAAATTTTGATCCAAATCAAAAATATCCAATACTGTTCTTCTTACATGGAAGTGGAGAAAGGGGAAACGATAATGAGAAACAGCTTACACATGGTGGTAAGTTGTTTTTAAAAGATAGTGTTCGTAAAAAATTCCCGGCAATAATTGTATTCCCACAATGTGGCAATGATAGCTTCTGGGCAAATGTTGAATTCAATAATAATGAAGGTGGCAAACGGGAATTTAATTTCCAAACAGGAGGCAAACCCACCAAAGCAATGCATGCACTACTGGGTATGGTAGATAATTTTTTGGATAAGCCATTTGTGGATAAGAAAAAGGTTTACGTAGGTGGTTTATCTATGGGAGGAATGGGCACTTATGAATTATTACGGCGTAAGCGCAAAACATTCGCAGCTGCTTTTGCGATATGTGGTGGCGATAACATTGCAAATGTTCAGAAGTACAAAAAGGTTCCGCTATGGATTTTTCATGGAGAAAAAGATGATGTAGTGCCTGTTGTACTTTCTACATCAATTGCCGATCAGCTTAAAGTATTGGGGAAAACACCAAAAATAACGCTTTACCCCGAAGCCAATCACAACAGTTGGGACTCTGCCTTTGCAGAGCCGGAACTGTTGCCATGGCTATTTTCTAATCAGAAATAATGGGTTTTATATGGCAGAATTTATTCTGCCATATTGTGATAAACTGCCTGAACATCGTCGTCCTCTTCCAGTTTATCAATTAGTTTAAATACATCCGCAGCCTGCTCTTCCGTAACCGCAGTAGTTGAAAGGGAAATGCGCTCAAGCTTAGCACTTTTCATTTCAACACCCAGATCTTCAAGTGCTTTTTGCATTTTACCGAAATCTTCAAAAGCAGTTTGAACTACAGCAATATCATTTCCTTCTTCATCAGCCTCAAGATATAGTTCTTCTAATCCTGAATCAATTAATTCAAATTCCAGTTCTTCAAGATCCTTTTCTCCAGGTAAGAATCTGAATATTGATTTACGATTAAAAATAAAATCAAGAGATCCTGTTTTACCTAAGGTACCACCTGTTTTATTAAAATAGCTACGTACGTTAGCAACGGTCCTATTTGTATTGTCTGTTGCTGTTTCAATTAAAACGGCAACACCATGCTGTGCATAACCTTCATAAACGTACTCTTCGTACCCATTCTCATCTTTATTTGAAGCACGTTTAATTGCCGCATCAACTCTATCTTTAGGCATATTTACTGCCTTGGCATTTTGTATAGCTGTACGTAAACGAGAGTTGGTATCAGGACTTGGCCCGCCATCTTTAACAGCCATTACAATCTCTTTACCTATCCTGGTAAATTGTACGGCCATTTTGGCCCAACGTTTAAATTTTCTTTCTTTTCTGAACTCAAATGCTCTTCCCATTTTATTCTCTTTGGTGGTTATTTTGTAGTTACTAAATACTATTTCTTTAAATTTTTAATCATGTCAAGCGTAAGTTTTGAAAGGTCAAACTCAGGCTTCCACCCCCATTCTTTTACAGCGAACCTATCGTCAATAGATCTTGGCCAACTATCTGCGATGTTTTGGCGGGGGTCATTTTCGGTGTAAGTTAATGTAAATTCCGGAATATGCTTTCTGATCTCTGCTGCTAAAATCTCTGGAGTAAAGCTTACCCCAGCAAAATTATAGCTGGAACGGATAGTGATTTTTGATGCCTCAGCATCCATCAATTCTATAGTACCACGGATGGCGTCATCCATATACATCATTGGCAATTCTGTTGAAGCATTTAAAAACGACGCATAAGTTCCTTTTTTTAACGCATCATGAAAAATATGGATGGCATAATCTGTAGTTCCTCCGCCAGGTGCGGCTTTCCAGCTTATTAGGCCTGGGTAACGGATACTGCGTACATCTAAATCATACTTTTGGTGGTAATATTCGCACCAACGTTCTCCGGCCAGTTTACTAATTCCATAAACGGTATTGGGATCCATCACACAAAACTGAGGGGTATTATCTTTAGGCGAATTTGGTCCAAAAACAGCTATAGAACTTGGCCAATATACTTTAGCCGTTTTATAAGTAATTGCCAAATCTAAGATATTAAGTAAGCCGTTCATGTTAAGGTCCCAGGCAAGCTTAGGATTTTGCTCACCAGTTGCAGACAACAAGGCCGCAAGTAAATAAACCTGTGTAGGCTGATATTTCTGAAAAATACTATTTAAGGTATCTTTTTCCAGCACATTCACAAACTCAAAAGGACCCGAATTCTTAATGTCATAATCAGGACGACGAATGTCACACGCAATAACATTAGACTCTCCATATACTTTACGTAAAGCCGTTACCAGCTCTGTGCCTATCTGGCCGTTAGAGCCTAACACTACTATTTTCTCAATCATGACTGATTTGGATTTCCACAAAAATAAATAAATGAACGAACCTATTCAAAAATCTTTAGTGCAACCAACATTTTACCTGGATAAAACCGAGATTAAGGATACTCAATTGGCTGGATTTTCGTTAATTTCCAAAGTACCTTTATAAAGTAACAAAAACATTATATATTTACTTTAATTGTGTATTTAGAACACTAACTATTTATTTTTTCTTAATATTACAAAACAAAACACACTTAGAATACACCAAAACACCTAAAACACCAAATATGGACAGACGAGAAGCAGTGAGGAATATGGCCTTCCTAATGGGAGGGGCTTTATCTGCAACTACGATAGGAGTATTTCTTGATAGTTGTAACTCACCATCTACTAAAACCAATGGCAAATTATTTGACGATAATCAGCTTAAGCTAATTACCGAAGTTGCCGACATCATTATCCCTACAACCAGCTCGCCGGGTGCAAAGGCAGCAGGAGTAGGTCCATTTATTGCCTTAATGATAAAAGATTGTTATCCTGAAGATGCTCAAAAGGCATTTGTAAAAGGACTGGATGCTCTTGAAGAGCAATCTAAAGACCAGTTTAAAAAATCTTTCCTCGAAATTTCTCCGGCAGAACGTACAGAACTGCTTAGTAAACTCAGAGAAGAGACTATTGCTGCTACCAAAGCCGAACAGGATAAACAAAAAGAGGCAGATGCCCAAAAAACTGACCCTGATAAGGCAAAGTCTCAAACCGAAAATGCCGGCTTCGCATCAATACTACCAAAAGACAAGCCCAAAACAGAACCACGTTTCTTCTCTATCATTAGAGATCTAACCTTATTGGGTTATTTCACCTCTGAGATTGGAGCAACAAAAGCAATGGCTTATGTTGATATCCCTGGCCGTTATGATGGCTGTGTGGATTTGAAACCTGGTCAAAAAGTTTGGGCATAAACCTTTTATAGCATTAAAATGAGCAATTTAAATACGAAAGCGACAGCTAACAATACATATGACGCCATTGTTGTAGGATCTGGAATTAGTGGTGGCTGGGCAGCAAAGGAACTAACGGAAAAGGGCTTAAAAGTTTTATTACTTGAAAGAGGAAGAAACATTGAGCACATAAAAGACTATACTACCGCTACTAAAAAACCATGGGAATTTGAACACCGTGGAAGAATAACAGAAGCACAAAAAGAAGCACATCCTGTGCAAAAGAGAGATTATCCATACTCTGAATTCAACGAGAGTTATTGGGTAGATGATCACGATTGTCCGTATACAGAAATTAAACGTTTTGACTGGTACCGTGGATTTCACGTTGGTGGAAAATCATTAATGTGGGGCAGACAGAGCTACCGTTTTAGCGACCTTAACTTTGAAGACAACCTTAAAGATGGACATGGTGTTGACTGGCCAATCAGATATAAAGACCTGACCAAATGGTATGACTATGTAGAGAAATTTGCAGGTATCAGCGGACAAGTAGAAGGCTGGCCGGCATTACCTGATGGTCAATTTCTACCTCCAATGGAGATGAACTGTGTTGAGAAAGATGTAAAGAAACGTATTGAAGATAAGTGGAAAAAATCGAGAATCATGACAATTGGCCGTACAGCCAATTTAACTGTTCCTCATGGAGGAAGAGGATCTTGCCAATACCGTAATCTTTGTAGCAGAGGCTGCCCGTTTGGAGCTTATTTTAGCACTCAATCATCTACCCTACCTGCTGCTGTAGCTACAGGAAACCTTACTTTACGTCCTTTTTCATTAGTAAACACTATTATCTATGATAAGGAAACCCAAAAGGCAAAAGGTGTTGTGGTAATAGATTCGGAAACAAAAGAAACTATAGAATATTTTGCAAAGATCGTTTTTGTAAACGGATCAACTTTAGGTTCAACGTTCCTATTGCTTAACTCTACATCTGCTGAGTTTCCTGATGGATTAGGTAATGGCAGTGGACAACTGGGACATAACTTAATGGATCACCACTTCCGTTGCGGGGCATCTGGAAGAGCGGAAGGTTTTGACGACAAATACACTTATGGCCGTAGGGCAAATGGAATCTATATACCTAGGTATAGAAACATGGGCAATGATAAACGCGACTATGTAAGGGGTTTTGGCTACCAAGGAGGTGCAAGCAGAGGCAACTGGCATGCTGATGTTGCGGAAATGGCATTTGGCGCTGAATTTAAAGATCAAATGACTACCCCTGGTGCATGGAACATGGGATTGGGAGGTTTTGGTGAATCTCTTCCATATTTCGAAAACCGCGTTTATATAGATAAAAGCAAAAAAGACAAATGGGGTCAACCGGTATTGGCTATTGATTGCGAGTTTAAAGATAACGAACAAAAAATGCGTGTTGACATGATGAATGATGCTGCAGAAATGCTTGAGGCATCAGGAATTAAAGATGTAAAAACTTATGACAACGGATCTGCTCCGGGTATGGCCATACACGAAATGGGAACTGCCCGCATGGGACATGACCCTAAAACTTCGGTATTAAATAAATGGAATCAGATGCATGAAGTAAAAAATGTATTTGTAACAGATGGTTCTTGCATGACTTCAGCTGCATGTCAGAATCCATCATTAACATATATGGCTTTAACAGCAAGAGCTTGTGATTTTGCAGTTAGTGAATTAAAAAAAGGTAACATTTAATGAAGACAAGAAAAATTAGAATGGGCATGGTAGGCGGCGGTAAAGACGCGTTTATCGGTGCCGTTCATCGTATTGCCGCAAACATTGACGGCCAGGTAGAGTTTTGCTGCGGAGCATTGAGTATAAACCCCGAAATCGCCAAAGAATCTGGTGAAATGTTATTCCTTCCGGAAGACAGGGTTTATATGAACTTTGAGGAAATGATTGAGAAAGAAAGCAAATTACCTGCTGACAAACGTATCGACTTTGTAACTATTGTTACCCCAAATTTTGCCCACTTTGCTCCTGCAATGATGGCTTT
>NZ_CAMLHF010000248.1 GCF_946479715.1 uncultured Pedobacter sp.
AGATTAAAACAACTGAAGCTAACTTATTATTCAAAAAAACTAAAATGAGTACACAAACATTTGCAGAAAAGATTGCCAAAGCGCAAGATTTTCTTCCCATAAATGGAACAGATTATATAGAATTTTATGTAGGAAATGCCAAACAGGCTGCCCATTTTTATAAAACAGCATTTGGCTTCCAATCGTTAGCGTATGCAGGTCCGGAAACAGGGGTGCGTGATCGGGCATCATATGTATTACAACAAGGAAAAATCAGATTGGTATTAACGACCGGATTAAAATCTGACAATCAGATCTCTGAACATGTAAAAAAACATGGTGATGGAGTTAAAATATTAGCCCTATGGGTAGACGATGCTTACAGCGCTTTTGAAGAAACCACCAAACGTGGTGCTAAGCCTTATTTAGAACCGGTTACTAAAACTGATGAGCATGGTGAAGTACGGATGTCAGGCATTTATACCTACGGCGAAACAGTACATATGTTTGTTGAACGCAAAAACTACAATGGTTCCTTTTTACCGGGGTATAGGGATTGGAAAAGTGATTATAACCCTGTTGATGCAGGTTTACTTTATATAGATCACTGTGTGGGCAATGTGGGTTGGAACCGAATGAATGAAACTGTTAAATGGTACGAAAATGTAATGGGTTTTGTAAACATTCTTTCGTTCGATGACAAACAGATCAACACAGAATATTCAGCCCTGATGAGCAAGGTGATGAGCAATGGGAATGGCTACTCTAAATTCCCAATCAATGAACCTGCAGAAGGCAAAAAGAAATCCCAGATCGAGGAATATCTGGAATTTTATGAGGGCGAAGGGGTGCAACATATTGCTGTAGCAACGAAAGATATTTTAGCTACAGTAAAGGAATTAAAAGCTCGAGGGGTTGAGTTTTTAAGTGCACCACCTGAAGCCTATTACAGTATGATGCCAGAACGTGTTGGAGAAATTGATGAAGAAATAGTACAACTAAAAGAGCTTGGAATTCTTGTAGATTGTGACGAGGAAGGCTATTTACTCCAAATATTCACTAAACCGGTTGAAGATCGTCCGACTTTATTCTTTGAAATAATACAGCGCAAAGGGGCTCAATCCTTTGGTGCAGGAAATTTCAAAGCCTTGTTCGAATCTCTGGAACGTGAACAAGAACTAAGAGGAAACTTATAAAAAAAATAGCTACTTTCGGGGTTCAAGGCTATAATGTGGAAATAGAGATTACTAAAGTTAACCGGATAATGCTGTTTTGTACACACTTCAAAGCAGCATTTAAATTATTTCAAAAAAATGATCCATTACGTTTAGCTGGAGCCACAGCCTTTTTTGCAAATTTTGCACTACCTCCTATCCTAATTATATTAATTAGACTCTTTGGATATTTTATTGACAGAAAAATACTCGCTTCGAGAATGTTCGAACGCTTAGCCAGTATTTTGGATGATACAAGTACTGGACAAATCAGACAGACCTTAAGAAATATAAGAGGAATTGACCATAAATGGTATGCAACTTTACTCAGTTTTATTTTCTTCTTATTTGTAGCCACTACACTCTTCACTGTAATTAAGAATTCTATGGATCAAATCTGGTCCATAGCAAATAAAGAACACGCAGGTTTTATGTTTAAAATGAAGTTAAGAGCACGCTCAATGATAATTATTTTGCTGGCCGGACTTTTATTTACTATGGGTTTTATAACCGACAGTATTCAGGCATTTATAGGCTCGTATATAAACACAGCTGCTCCCACTTTTGGAAAAATATTTCTATCGATATTAAATCAGCTTTTATTTATAGCCATTGTAATGATCTGGTTTACGGTATTATTTAAATTTCTAACTAATGGTAGGCCAACCTGGAAAGTGGCGCTAAAGGGAGGGCTGTTAACAGCCGTATTATTTACAATTGGTAAGTATATACTAAGAATAATGCTTCCACTTAGTGGAATAGGAAACATTTACGGTACTTCTGGTTCTATTGTTCTAATTATGTTGTTCGTCTTTTATTCGTCTTTTATATTTTATTTTGGGGCCTGCTACATTAAGGTATTAAGTGACTCCAAAGAAACTCCTATACGCCCAATAAAAGGGGCGTTTGAATATGAAATAAAAGAAGTGTTAAAAAACACCTAGCATACCTGAGGTTTGGAAATCTGCTCGAATCCATGCATTTCAAATACTGCCAGCTTGTTTAATAAATTGTAATGTAAAGTTCCAAAGAAGTTAACAATCCCATCTTTGTTTTTACCTTCAATACAAATGTTTTCTTTAACAATCTCCTGGTGTTCTAATTTATGATCAGCAAGAAGGACATCTTCATCCTGAATTTTCACATCATCTGCCTCAATTGAGAACTGATTTAGCAGCTTAGAGAAGCTTTGGCCGTTTAGCAATAGTTCTTTGATATTCATGATCAATTTGATTTAAGTAGGGACGGAAGCATCATCAATTTTAAAGCCAAAAAGAAAGGGTAAATGATTTACATTTACCCTTTCTTATAAAATGTGGAAAACTTTTATTTACTAGAACAACCTGTAAGCCAGTCCGAAAGTAAAAAGGCTCAGTTTGGTATCGTCATAGCCATCTTTTCCGATTTTAGAAAGTCCGGCTTCGTACCTTAGATCAAGACCTAAATTACCAATATCAACACCTGCGCCAAACTGCCAGGCGAAATTCTGTCCTTTAAAATTCCCTTTAAATACACTTCCAGCAGCCTGCCCAAATGACTGTTCATCATCCAAAATAAAGGAAACTACAGGGCCCGTATTTAATCTTAGGCCAACACCAGCTGCGCCAAGTTTTGTACCTACAAGTATAGGTACGTCTAAACTGGTAAATTTAACTTTATTTTCTTCGCCTGAACTCGCTTTTAGTGTGGTATTCTTTCCACTTAAATAAAGCTCTGGCTGCAAATGAATACCTGCTGCACCAATTCGGGTCCATATACCAGCATAGTAACCTGCCCTATTGTCGCTGCTAAAAGTATTTTCCGTACTTAATTTTGAAAGGTTAGCTCCGGCCTTTAACCCCATTTGGAAGCTAGGCAACACCTGACTAAATGCCGCCAGATTTAAGCTAACAAATAATGCAGATAAGATTAATTTTTTCATATTAGAATGATTAGTATTTTGTTAATTAAACGACTATTACTATGTAAAACTAAGAATATTTTTAATTTGTATCTAAATTACGTAGTTTTATCTTAAAAGATCAACACAATATCATTGTTGTCCTCTTATCCCTCATTATTATTACCCTACTGTTTAATGGATTTTACATTTAATTTATACTCGATTGTTCTAATTTTATTTGGCACAGTTACTCTTCTGCTGTCTTACTACATCTATAGAAAAGAAGGAGGAGCCGTTCGCTTTTTTGGCATTATGATGTTCTCAAGTGCGTTATGGTCATTAGCTTATGGCTTTGAATTGGCTAGCACTACAATTGAACAAGCAAAACTTTGGATAAGTATCGAGTATATAGGTATCTCCATTCTCCCATTATCCTGGCTTCTATTCTGTTTAAAACTATCTGGAAAGGATCATTGGTACCACAATAAAATTAATATGTCTTTTCTAATTGCCACAGCAGTTATTCCCATGTTAATGGTTTGGACAAATGATTATCACCATTTGCATTTTAAAAGCTACCATATGGATACTACCGGAGATTTTCCAATGGTTGCACTTGAAATGGGACCATCATTTTGGATATTCACTTTGTATTTCTATCTGTTACTGGCCACTGGAAGCTATTTGTTAATCATCACATTCCGCAAATCAGACCCCATTTACAAAAGTCAAAACTATAGTATAATAGTAGCGGCATTTATACCCTGGATAACAAACATCACTTATTTTTTGGGGTTTAGACCTTTCGGACAACTCGACATTACCCCCTTTGCTTTTATTATTACAGTATTTTTAATCACCATAGCCATCTATCGTTTTAAGCTCTTCGATATTTTGCCTGTTGCAAGAGAAAAGGTATTAGAACTAATGCAAGATGGTTTCGTTATCCTGGATAGCAAAAACAGGGTAATTGATTATAACTCCTCTTTCAGAAGATACTTATCAGATATTAAGAAAAATAAAATAATAGGAACTCAGATTGAAGCACTTTTTCCCGATCACAAAAAACTTACAACATTGATAAATGAAAGACAATCGGGAAAAATAGAATTAAAAATAGAAAACCATAACGGATCATTTGAACTGGAAGCAGAAATTAGAACCTTAAATGAAAATCAGCTTAAATTAAATAGTGAGGCAGTCATTATAAAACTGCAGGACCTTACTACACTAAGAAAGGAAGCGCTACGCTCTAAATCACAAACAACAGAACTGCAACAACTTAATCAACTTAAAGACAGGGTATTTTCCATAATTGCTCATGATTTAAGAGGGCCTTTAGTTAACCTGGGAGAAATTCTTAAAATGACATCGGAAGATGTAATTACAATTGAAGAATTCAAAGCACTGTCGCCCACTTTAAGCAGAGACATTTCATATACCACAGAACTTTTAGATAACATTTTACATTGGTCTAGAAGCCAGTTAAAAGGTTATGGAATCGACAGGGACCTCTTTGATCTAAAAAACATCCTGGTCAATGAAATCAACTATCACTTACCAGCGGCAGAGGCAAAAAATATCCGAATAATACAAGATGTTTTTCCAGGTGAGATGGTTTACGCTGATAGATTGATGATACAGATTGTAGTTAGAAACATATTAAACAACGCTATAAAGTTTTGTAATGAAAATTGTGAAATACATATAACTGCTGTATATAAAAATGGGTTTATTGAACTTTGTATAGAAGACAACGGCGTTGGAATGCCAGAAATTGCACTCCAAAAAATACATAATGGAGATAACATATCCACAAGAGGTACTATGAATGAGAAAGGCACAGGATTAGGCCTGGTGATATGCAAAGAGTTTATGGAGAAAAATGATGGCAAGCTTATAGTTAAAAGCGAACTAGGTAAAGGATCTTCCTTTTGCATATATCTACCGGTAGATGTAAAGTAAAATGCCCACAACTTGCGGGCATTTTGTTTAGACTTTTATTTACCTGTGGCGTCGTTTATAGCTTGCTGCTCTTTTAATGCATCAACATTATTTTTGTTACCAAAGTTTTGAGTTTTATCTGCAAAATAGTCTAGTATACCAACAATGGTATCTAAATTATCTGAAACTCTTTGATGCATATCAGGCAGATCTTTCTCTAACCTTTTATCTCCAAGCTCTATATTATCAACTTCAATTTTCCCTATTTTTTGAATTATTGCCTGTTGTGAGTGCTGTAAGTCTTCTAATTCTCTTACGATTTTCTGCATCAATTCAAACTTCTTTAAAGTATCCATATTCGTATTTTAATTAAGATTAATATTCATTTTATATTATAATTCAACCAATTACCCTGCCAATATGTTTTGATTTTTTATAATGAGATCATCCGGACATCGTTATATACGTAAAAAAATAGGGACAAAATTTGCAATACCAACAAATAACTAATACTTTAGTTGTTTAAATATTACCCGTATGAAAAGAGCACTTCTTATATTTTTTGCAGTTATTTCTTGCCAGATTACTTACGGACAGGGTAAAGCTGTCCTTGATAATGAGAAACTACTGGAATATTACCAAACACAAAAATATATTGATGCTGCTCAATATTTAAAAACCATTTATGCTGAAGATACTCAGGATGAAAAAGAAATATCGCAACTTGCTTATGCCAATATGATGGCCGGCAAACTTCCGGAAGCAGAAAAAAATTATTTAAAGCTACACGATAAACAGCCTCAGAATTTACCTGTATTATTTAGCCTTGCAAACATCAACCTTAGAAGAGGTAACGATGAAAAGGCGAAGGCTTATTATATGGATATCCTTAAAATTGACAGCACAAATTTTACTGTATATAAGCAGTTAGCAAGTTTAAACAAGGGTGAAATGAATCTGGCTAAAATAGGTTATCTTAAAAAAGCGAACGAAATAAACCCTATTGATCCGGATGTGGTATTTGATTTATGCGAGCTATATTTTAAAATGAACTTTTTTGACAAGGCAAGTAATATATTACAACCAGCCTTAGATGCCGACAGCACCAATCTGCAATTGCTCAAAATGAAAATGCCTATTAGTATGGCGAATAAAAAATATGATGAAGCGATCAAAACCGGAGAGAAATTATTAAGCTATGGTGATAGCTCAACCTTTGTTCTAAATAATCTGGGAAAATCTTATTTTTTCCTGCTTGATTATAAAAATGCTTTAAAGAATTTTTTAGTGATAGAAAGCAAGTCGATGGACAGCGAAGCGCTATATTATGGCATTGGACTTAGCTACAGAGGGCTTAAAGATTATAAAAACGCTATCCCCTACCTAGAAAAAGCAATACAAGAAGGCATATCAAGCAAAATTGCGAGTTATTATGGTTTACTTGGAGATTCATTTGAAGGTGTAAACAAGAATACTGAAGCAAATGCAGCTTACAAAAAAGGCCTCCAGTTCGAAAATAATGGAAGCTTATTGTATAATATTGCCCTTGTCTATGAAACAAAGCTTAACGATAAGAAGAATGCAATTGACTATTACGAGCAATACTTAAAAACAATCAATCCTAAAGAACAAACAAAGCTGATCGGTTTTATCAAAAACAAGATTGCCGAATTAAAAAGATAGCTATCTGTTTACCAGTCTGGCCACATATTTACCTATAATATCAAACTCAAGGTTCACTGTGCTACCTACAATAACCTCATGTAAATTAGTATGCTCAAAAGTGTAAGGTATTATGAATACAGAAAATTCATCAATATTTGAATTCACTACCGTTAAACTGATCCCATTAACAGATACT
>NZ_CAMLHF010000249.1 GCF_946479715.1 uncultured Pedobacter sp.
TACTTGCCTTTTTCTACAGCCAGCGGTTTTAGTTCCTGGCGGTAAATGGTTTGACTTACATTGTTATCAATGCTCATTACATTAACCTTTTTAAATCCATTGTAATACTTAACAATAAGCTGGTTTGCCCCCTTCTTAAGCGGTAGTAAAATCACATCTTTCAACTGCTTATCTTTAAAAGGATTATTATGCTCTGCCAGCACTTTGCCGTTCAGTGTTACGGTTACGCCATCTCCACTTGTTATGCCAATCAGATAAGGTTGATCTTTAGCTGAAGTTATTTCTTGCAAAAGGTAGGTCGCCGAATTTTTGTCGGCCTCTATTTCATAGGTCACATTATTTTTTATGTTGCCCTTTTTCTCCCATGTTCCCCCATTTGAATCTGGCCATGGTTTGCTTACATCTACATTAGTCAGGTTGCCATGTACACCGCCTACACCAGAATAAAGCGGCCCTGTTTGGTAAACATCACCCCATTTAATTGAAGAAGGATCGTTCTTTAGCTTTTCTGCACCGGTTCCGCTTAAGGTTATTTCAGTTGCTTTACCATTCAGCTCTACATCTATAACTTTTCCTTTTTCTTCATCTGTATAATAGATTGCAGGAACAAGGTTTCCGGTTTTTGAAGGACTAACTGTCCATAGTTCTTTTACCGTACTCTGATAGCGGTTATTATAATCTATTCCTGAATTGCTGTAAGATTTAAAGGAATTGTGCGTGTCGAGAATTAAGGGGGCTTTGGTAAAAGCGATGATATTTGCAGGAGGTACCGAATAGCCATTAACAAATTCTATTGCAATTACTTTAAATTCTTTGCTGATGTCTAAACCTTCTGGTACATTAATTTTTACCCCTGAAGCATTTTGTGAGAATTTCGCTTTTTTATCCTCTCCAAGAACGTATGCATCTTTAATTTTTCCGGTAAGGCCAGGAAGTGTGATCACTCCGTTTTCAGGAGCTGAAAGCAGGTGCAGGTAAATTTTATCAGGTCTGCTGGTTAGGCTTCCCCATTTGAATGAGATGTGAAAAGGATCTGGATCTGTTCCATAAATGGCTTCTTTATTTTTATCGAGCCATTTACCGATGCTTAATAAAACATCCTTTTCGAAATCAACTACAGAACCATCTCCCTTTGGACCGATGTTTAAAAGAAAGTTTCCGCCACGACTGGCAACTCTGATTAAACTTGTGAGTTTCTCGCGCATTTTTTCTTCTTCGCTCCCCCTCACCTGCCATGAACGATAGCTCCATGTTTCGTCGAAGAAAGATGCAGGAGATTGCCAAGGCACTCCGATGGCATAATCAGGTTCCTGGTTGTCGCCCATTACGTTAAAGTCGCCCATATCATTCCCGATTCTGCTGCCGATCATACAATTTGGCTGAAGTTTATGAACCAGGTCTCTAAGGTCTTTGCTTTCATTGGCATTTTGGGAGCCCATATCAAACCAAAGTTCAGAAACGGGGCCATAATTGCTTAGCAATTCTGTAATCTGCTTTTTATTGTATTCCACATGTTCAGGGGTAATATAATCTGAATTGCTGCTCGAGATTGGAGACGCCTGAGGGAAGTGCCAGTCGATTAACGAGAAGTATAAGCCAAATCTTAACCCACCACGCTTACAAGCATCGGAAAGCTCTTTTACAATATCCCTTTTGAATGGTGTGGCATCAACCACATTAAAATCTGTTGTATTTGTTTTAAACATACAAAACCCATCGTGATGCTTTGAGGTGATTACCAGAGAGCGCATACCGGCTTTTTTTGCCAGGGCAACAATAGAATCGGCATTCCAGTTTTGGGGATTAAACCTTTTAGCAACATCTGCGTAAGTATCGCTATAAATACCTGCATGCGCCTGAATCTGTTCACTTAACCCTTTGGTTACCGGCTTACCTTCCCACACGCCACCCAATACAGAGTAGATTCCGTAGTGAATGAACATTGAATATTTTTGATCCTGCCATTCCCTTAATGCTTTAGGATCGTGCTGTCCAAAGGCAAGGGTTTTACAGAAAAGTATTAACGCAAATAAAATGGTTGTTTTGTGTTTCATTTTTATTTAAGTGGTTTATCCAGGGTAATCTTTTGTGTATTCTGATTTCTAAAAATAGTTATTTCGACAGCTTTATCTGACTTATTTTGCTGCTGCAGGGCAATCAGATCTGCAACTTTATTTGTGGTTTTCTGCTTAAAGGAAAGAATAACATCATTGGCTTTTAACACTCCGGCAAAAGGGCTGCTGGCATGAACGCTAAGCACCAGGATTCCTATTTCTTCTGGCATTCCTGTTGCAGAACGTTCTCCTAATGTTTCGAGATTTTTAATCTGCAGGCCGAACCATTCTGTTGACTCGCTAGTATTTACCCCCTCAATTCCTTTAAGTACTGGAATTGGGGCTTTTTTCGCAATCTTACGTAAAGCAGGAGAGGTTACCCCGAATTGATCTGTAGCAAAGCTTTTAAAACCTACAGTAAGTGCTTTAGAAGTGCTTTTCACTCTGTAATCGCCAAGTGCCGGGTTTAAGAATTCAGGGTTTCCAAATGTAGAATGCTGGTCGGTACCAGCCTTTTGCGATTTCTCTAATGAGGCTTTATCAGCAAAGAAATTATAGTCGATTTCCTTGCCCCAAAAATTAATCCCGATTGGGTAATAGTTCCTTGTGATGATGTTGTGTTTAAATACATCGCCGCTATTTTCAAACCATACATGCGGATGGAAAGAATTATTTAAAACAATGTTATTCTCTACAGTTCTATAAAAGCCTTCGCGTAGTTTTAAACCTCCATTTAAGCAAACATTATTGTAGATGTGGTAATTGCTCGATCCATCGTCTAAATCAATGTCCCATCCGTGTTCACAATGAAACCTGTTGTCATGTAATGTAATGGTTTTAATGACATCGGCAGTAATTAATGCAGGATTGTCTTTAGCGATCTTATTCATTACCGGAACATTTGCATTCCAATATCTATCTCTGCCCCATGAATTAAACGCACCATGATCACCAGATTCCAAAACGGTATTAAAGACGTCGTTAAAGGAAATTTCATGACCACCCCATGTTCCTTCGCTAATGTTTATACCTGCTCTTGGAACATCGTAAATAGTATTGTGGGTAGCCGTAATGCTCATAGACATGGAGATTTGTACTCCAGCGACTTGTTTCTCAATTTGCCCTAATCCGTACATTAATGTATTCTCGACAGTGCAATTTGCGGGATAGTTATTTGTTTTTGGTCCGCGTACGGTATCAATTTCGTTTACCAGAACAAACTGAGCGTACTCAAAACTCGGGGACCGGACTGCTTTTGGATCGCCTACAAAACAAACCCCACTTGCGCCTGCGTAGGCTATGTGACAACCGGAGATTTTATTATTTCTATTGTAGTTGCTTAAAAATACTGCGTTGCCGCCAACATGGTTAAAGAAGCAAGATCTGATCTGGCAAGACTCCGCACCTTCCATTAAAACTGCCCCACCCCTGTATATTGTCCAGTCGCTGCGCAATAAAGGCTCTTTGGTTTCCATAAACGTTCTAAGTGTATGTGTAAGCTCAAGACCTTCGATGCTTATATTGGAAACCGGACTTTCTTCTGATCCTTTGAATTCAAAAAGATGCTTTAGCCGTGGGATTTCTACTTTGGCCGTGGTAAGGTTGGCGTCTGATTTTTCGGGATAATAATAAAGCAGCTTTTCATCTTTGTTGTAGTACCATTCTCCTACGGTATCCAGTTCCTCAAATATATTTTCTACAAACCGGTATTTATCGTGCATACCCATTTGTCTGTTATTCTGATAACCGCCTTCCATTTTTAATTTGCCATCCTCATCTTTTCCGGTAATTTGATATTGATACCCACCCCACTCGGCTTTATGCAAAGCGTGGATGAATCCTCCTGTTGGATTTTTCCAGCTTGCGATGCGTTCAGGACTTAAGGCATCGGCTGATGAACCGCCATAAAACCTTACCGCCGGATTATAGTTGGGGTATCTTGCCATGCGCTGCTGATGGCGGTTAATGAAAAGCTGGTCGAAAACATGATCTCCACTGACTTGGGCTTTCATTATGTTTCCTTTGTAAGATTCCCATTTTAAGGTTAAGGGAGTGCCACCACTAATGGTTACTTTTTCATTGGCATATGGCTTTATGGTTAGACCGGCATTTGCTTTTCTTGAATCTTCTGGAGTGAATACAACGGTCTCGGATAGGTAGTATGTTCCGCTTCTAAGGTAGATGATAACTTTTCCGGGTGTGTTTCGTGCGGTTAGCTGAGCCTTTTTAATACTGGCAAAAGGCTTGTCTATTGATCCTGAATTCTTATCGCTGCCATTTGGGGATACATAAATATCCTTGCCGAAGGCATGATTGACAATTAGCAATAAGGCAAACAGGAATGTGGACAAAGATTTCATCAGCTTTCTTATTAGGTTCATTTGGTTTCTCAAAGAAAGCGAATTACAATCTACAAAGTTTTCTGAAATTGTCTAAATATTAAGTGTTTTTGGCATAACATATTAATAATATGCCAAAATTAAGTAATAATAATAAAGCAGGTGCACCAAGATTATGATGCACCTGCTTTTCCCTTAAAATTACCTTCTCAGCTGCAGAAGAGAATGGTTATTTTAATATTTTAAGTAAGTATGATCCATACCCACTTTTCACTAAAGGTTCTGCTACTTTTCTTAACTGTTCTTTATCAATGAAGCCCATTCTGTAGGCTACCTCTTCGATACATCCGATTTTTAATCCCTGACGTTCTTCAATTACCTGCACAAATTGTCCGGCCTGCATTAGAGAAGCAAACGTACCTGTATCTAACCAGGCAGTACCCCTGCTAAGTACACCAACTTTTAGCTTGCCCTGTTCCAGATAAACCTTATTTACATCTGTAATTTCGTATTCCCCTCTTGGTGAAGGTTTAATATTTTTAGCAATTTCCACAACAGAATTGTCGTAGAAATACAGACCTGGAACTGCATAATCTGATTTAGGTTGAGCTGGTTTCTCTTCGATTGAAATCGCTTTGTTTTGACCGTCAAACTCAACAACACCATAACGTTCAGGATCTGAAACCCTGTAAGCAAATACAACACCACCATCCGGATCTGCACTTGATTGTAATAATTTAGCCATTCCATCGCCATAGAAGATGTTATCTCCAAGCACTAAAGCAACTTTATCATTTCCAATAAAGTCAGCCCCGATTACAAAAGCTTGTGCCAGTCCGTTTGGTTGCTCTTGTACTGCGTAAGAGAACTTACAGCCCAGAGATGTTCCGTCGCCAAGAAGTTTTTCGAAGTTAGGAAGATCGTGAGGTGTTGAGATGATCAGAATTTCTTTGATTCCGGCCAGCATCAAAATAGACAATGGGTAATAGATCATCGGTTTATCATAAACCGGCATCATTTGTTTACTCATTACCAGGGTTAAAGGATGCAACCTTGTGCCACTTCCCCCTGCTAAAATTATTCCTTTCAAGTTATAGCGTTTGTTTGTTTAAAAATCTATTAAGGTGTTAACTATTTAAGTCTTTATCCGAAGATACACTATCTTCCAGCTCTTTAAACCATTCTGCACCATATTTCCTGGTAAGAGGCCCTTTTAAAAACTGATAAACCGGCACTTTTAACTCTCTTCCAAATGAACATGCATCATGGCAGATGTGCCATCTGTCGTAATTTAACACTTCAAATTCCGGGTATTGAGTTACCCTGATCGGGTACAGATGACAAGAGATCGGTTTTTGCCAATCGATTATTCCCAGCTCATATGCCTTTTCAATTCCGCACTTCGTAATTCCATTCTCGAATGTAACATAAGCACACTCTTTGTGCCCATCTACACATGGGGTAGTTAAATCGCCATCGGCATCAACTACAGATGTTCCCTGCTCTTCAATTGCGGCTATTCCTTTAGGTTCAAGCAAATGCTGAATCTTTGGATAAATTTCTTTAAGTATTGCTGTTTCTGCTACATCTAAAGGTGCCCCAGCATCACCCTCTACGCAACAAATACCCTTACATTTGTTGAGGTTGCACACAAAGTTTTCCCTGATCAGGTCTTCATGCACGAGGGTATTTTGTACTTCTATCATCTTCTTCTATTTTACTATAGCCAAGGGATACCTTAATCCATCGGCCGATTTAATTTCCATTATTACTGATCCCACCAGAATCTCTACCTGAGCCTTTACAGGCACCCTGTTGCCATCATCGGTAATCCACAAGTACAATTTACTGTCTTTACGAAAAATCCTTCCTGGCTTTATTGAAGGGCTAAATTTCAGACAGCTTATTTTACCAAGCTTGGTCTTTATAATTTCTTTACCTAAATACTGAATTTGGAGCTGACTGATCTCGTCGCTCAGAAAATAGTTTAGTTTAACAAAATCTCCGGATTTCATTTTCGAGACATCAAGGCTTCTGGCAAAATAATAAGAGGAAACCAGATCAAATGTTTGATTGCTAGGCGCAATAAATGTACCCTTTGTAGCTACTACCTTCCTTTCATCCTGATTAAATCTGGCTTTGTCTTGTCGCCTATAACTCCCTTCCCTGATATTCTCCTGAAAGAAGTAAGGTTTTAAGTTAACCTTGTCTATGTAGGAATCGTAATGATCTCTGATCTTATAAAATATATCGAATGTTCCGGAGGTTACCCCATCAACACTTAATTTATAAGTAGGATTA
>NZ_CAMLHF010000250.1 GCF_946479715.1 uncultured Pedobacter sp.
CGCGGTAATGCCCAGGTCAAAGGTTATCCGGTGTGGGGTGGGTCCGCCACTTGTCTGATCGGTAAAACTTACATAAGGCCACCCCAGGCGGTTATCCCAGGCATACTCCAATCTTGCTCCGTTGGTTACCTGCGGAGCGTCCCCAGGCAACACATAAGGTTTGAATTTGGATTTATCTAATGGCGCCTCATAAATAGGGGTTATATCCTGGTAAATAGTATCTGTCTTATTACCCCATCTGTCCTGTACATAAAATCCAAGGCGCTGGGTTATGGTATCCATACCTCTGATCTTTGCCAGGATATTCATTTCTCCTGTATACACACTTTTATAATTGTCTACCTCGTATTCTTTAAATTTATTCAACGACAAGACGACAATACCGATCTTATCCCCTGTAGGATTGGAGGCCATGATGCGAAAACCGCCAAAAAAATTCTCGATCAACATACTTTTGAAAACCTTGAATATCGGAGCCTCTGCTGGTTTTATTTTTACCACGACAGGAGCTGACTTCGCACCACATCTGGATACGGAGTATAACTTTACTTCATGTTCTAAGGTATCAGCAAAACCGTTCACTACTACTGAATCTTCGTAATAAGAAGCTTTTGTTTCGGAAGTCTCACCATTAGTAGCAACATACTCCGCCTGTATGTAAAGCAAATTCTTATCACCAGGAACCGAATAAGTAATTTTTGAATTACCAGCTCTGTTTTCTACCTGTATATTAGTAACGGGACCAGGCGCTGACGCATCGTTGCAAAGAGGAGTATTCTCTATTTCTTTTCCGCAGGATGAAAGCATTGTTAGTCCTGCTGCCACCCCTACTATATATTTTATTGTATTGTTCATATTAAATAGTTTGAAAATAAAATGAAATAATTACCATCCTGGATTTTCTACCAGCTCTGGATTTCTCCTGGTATCATAATTTCCGATGGGCCAGAAGTAATCGCGGGGGGCAATAAACCGCTGACTAAAAACTAACCTTTCCTTGTAATAGGAACCGGCAGTTTTACCCAAAATGGTCCAACCGGTAATATCTCTATTTAATTCATCAAAGGCTTTTTTCCAACGGCGCAGGTCCCAAAAACGGTGGCCTTCAAAAGCCAGTTCGATTAATCGTTCACGGTGAATGATCTCTCTTAAACCCGCTTGTGTGGCGTATTTTCCTGGGTTGGTAGAATAATTTGTCCAAGTTTCTACTACACCTTTTAATCCGGCTCTTTGCCTTACTTTGTCTACATACGCAATAGCAGTGGCTGAAGCTGGCTCCGCCTCATTCAGCGCTTCAGCATAAAGCAGGTATAGGTCGGCCAGGCGTATTTCGGGCCATGGGTATTGTTTCCAGGTGGTACGCTGGTTGGTAACTGACTCCCAGTGAACCAATTTTTTGATAAAGTAGCCGGTTTCGTTCCAGTTGGTAAAATGTCCCAGTCCTGCTCTTTCTCCATTTTTCGCCTTTACATAAAAAGTATTGTTATCAACTCCATTAGCCGCCCCGTCATACATATACCAAACACCACCGTCAAAGCCCAGCGAGGCATAAAAACGAGGTTCCCGGTTAAAGTTCAAGCGGGATGTTACAAAGCCCGGTTCTATGTAATTACGTTCAGCGGTTGTGGCCGATCTCAGCTCCTCAATATTATTGAAGTTAAGAGTGTTGTCTTCTTCAATCGGAAGCCCGTTTTCCGTATAAAACATTTTGGCAATTTTGATGGGAGCCGCCCAGACGCCCTGCAGTTCAAAGCGAATGGTAGAAACACCACCTCTTTGAGAGCGTTCCATAGGAGGCATGCACAATGCTTCGTTTACAAAATAACTTTGCGCATTGGCCCAAACATGCTCTTTGCTCCAGCGTTCTGTAACAGCATTTCGAATACTCAACTGACGCTTAGTGGTATCGTTTAGGGGTATCTGACCAGACGTATACTCATACAGCCTGCTACCATTAGTCTCTGCCGCCTGAATAGCAGCCAAAGCAGCGTCTCTTGCTTTTTCCCATTTAGTTTTATCGAAGCTGGGGTTAAATAATGGCTTGCCCTCCTTATCTGTAAAGCCGGCATAATCAGAATTTCCGTTAAAGAGAGGACTGGCGGCAGTAACCAACAGTTTTGCTTTTAGGGCCAATGCTATGGGTTGTGTGGTCCTTCCCATCTCATTGATTTCATCGGCTATGGTCGTAGGCAGTTTCTGATAAGCAGAATCCAACAGACGGGAGATATAGTTGACGCAGGAATCCACGGGCATACGTCTTGAATAAGATGAGGCAACATCGCCATCCACACTTATGTTTTGGTCCATAATAGGTATAGGACCATACATGCGCAGCATATAAAAATGGTAGAAGGCTTTTAAAAATTCTGCTTCCCCAATCCATCTTTCTCTTTCATATTCGGAAATATCAGGCACCTTGGTGAGGTCCCGCATGTTCTCTATAAAAATGTTGCACTGCCGGATAGCCTGCCATATTTTTCTATGATCGTTGACAGATCCATTTCCTTTTCGTATACCAGTCCATTCATCAAAATAAGGAGCGTCTTTATTTTGCTGGCCGCGGGCTATTCTAAAAATAGGGTGCCAGTGCGTTTCACTCTCTTCAGGAAGCCATATTTCATCTCCTCCCATTATGCCGGCATTGTACCATCCATCGCCATTTCTGGGCAGGTAAGAGTAAAGGGTAAACAAATACTTTTCGGCCTCGTTGCGCATCTTAAAAGCATTTTCTACGGTAACCACATTATCGGTCAGCACATCCATGAATTTTTTGCAGGATGAGATGCTGGCGGCTAATGCTGTGATGAGTATGGTTGATTTTAACAAGTGTTTCCTGCTTTTCAGGCAATTGACAAAACCATTTTTCCTCAAATAATCAAATGATTTTTTCCATTTCATGGTGTAATAATGTTTATTCATGATTTTGAATATGCTGTATTAAAAACTTATCTCTAGGCCCAGATTATAGACAGACTGAATAGGGTATCCCAGACCGTTTCCACCCATTTCCACATCCCATAACTTGAAATTGCTGAGGATAAAGAGATTGGTGGCAGAGAAGTAAACACGACCGCCGGTTAAGCCAAGCTGCTTAACTTTCCCAATATTATATCCCATATCTATATTTTTCAGACGCAGAAAATTTCCATTGCGCATCCACCAGGTAGATCTTACATTATTAGAGGGTATTCGTGCGGTGCTCAGGCGTGGCCACAAAGCGTATGGATTCCTATTATCTTCGCTCCAATAGTTCTCACTGATCACTTTCAGCAGTCCGTTTTGCAACCCTCCCTGCTGGAAAAAAGGCTGAATGGCTGCAGGATCAATAAAGAAAGAAGAACGGGCCGAGCCCTGGAAATAGAAACTGAAGTCAAACTTTTTATACCTTACAGAAGCGCCAAAACCATAAATAATTTCAGGTTGTGTAGGATAACCAATGGGCACCTGGTCATCGCTTGTAATCAGGCCATCTCCATTGATGTCCCTGTATTTAATATCACCCCCTCTTATACTTGCGGCGTTATTACCTAAGCCTTGATCGCCAAACTGATAGGGTGAGTTGGCTACTTCTTTTTGATCGATAAATAATCTTTCCGCGATGTATCCCCACTCCTGTTTAAAGGAATATCCTATTGTAGATAAATGAGACAGGCTGTTGTCATAACGCAGCTCATCATTCACCAGTTTTTTGCTGGTAGCATAGGTAAATGTTCCCCTGATATTGGCATACCAATCCCTGTTAAAAGCCTTTTCATATTTTAGAGAAAGGTCAACGCCCTGCGACTTTGCCTCGCCATAATTAGCCTGTGGGATAGCCATTAAACCCAATGCCGATTCCAGGATAGACTTAGGCAGTAAAATATTCGTTCTGTGCTGCCTAAAGACGTCCACAATCAGCTCAAAGCCACGGAACATTTGCAAATCCATCCCCAGATTGAGTTGTTTCGACTGCTCCCAGGTTACGAATGGATTGGCATAGCGTGATATCGAAACACCTGGTCGGCTATATCTTGCTGCACCGTCGTCCCGGCCAAAAGAAGCGCTGTAGCCGCCATTGGTCAAGCTAACATTAGATAAATAAAGAAAGCGATCATTTACATTACCAATCTGGTCGTTGCCCACGATGCCATAAGTGGCCCTTAACTTAAGATCGTTCACCACCGATTTGAGCGGCTCGAAGAACTTTTCGTTGGATATTCTATAACCCACCCCGCCGGAAGGGAAGAAGCCATAACGGTGATTTTCATCAAAGCGTTCAGACCCGTTGTAACCAAAATTAAATTCAGCCAGGTACCTGTCGTCATAGCCATAGGTAAACCGTCCGGATACACCAGTATTTCTTCTGGGAAGTGAGCTTTGAAACAAAGCAACCCCGCCCGGATTTCCGGTTTCGTAACTGGACAAGTAGGATATCAGGGAACCTCCCACACTATGCACATCTTTAAAAATTCTGCCATAATTCACTGAGCCTTCCAGCCATATTCTCGAATCGACATCTTTGCCCCGCTCATTATAATCAAGGTATTCTGTGCCAGCTAACCCAACTGAATTTGCAGAGCCATCATTGAATACAGCCAGGTTATAGCTTTTACCGTCCGCCTGCACATCAGCGTTATAATAAAACGGCCTGTACTGCCTGTCCAAAGAATAAAAAGAATACCTTCTTATATAAGCCATACTGCGAAAGCTGAGACCTTTGGTTACAAAGTCAAGGTTTTGCTTCAGCTCTATTTGCGGCTGCAGGTCGGATTTTTTAAACACTCCATATCCTTTTACCATTTCGGCATAGGGGTTCGTTAATAAGGTGGAAGTAAGCTGCCCGTTTTCCGTAAGCCTGTAAGAACCAAATAAAGGATGCTCCACATAAGGCCTCATGGAACGAGGATAAACGGCAGGGAACAGAACAGGATTTGATTTTAATGCCAAACGAAAAATATAACCACCTCCTTCATTATATGTTACATTGTCAATGCTACCGCCAATGGGGCCGACATAATCATCAAACTGGCCATACATACGGACCACTACTTCTGTGGTTTTTGTAAGTTGGAGATTTACGTTAGAACGTAATGAATACTTAGAGAGCCTGATATTACTGTTGAAATCGTTAATAGGATCAACTTTTAAAATACCATTATCCCGGCCGTAAGAAGCTGCCACGTGATAGCGGGCTCTGGTTGTACCGCCGTTAACACTAACATAGTGGTTCTGATTAATGGTATATTTTTTTACCAACTGATCCGTCCAGTTATTGTTAGGATAGAGATAGGGGTCGTCGCCGGCAATGGTGTGGTTGATTTTATTTTGACTATATGGTACCGCAACCGTACCGTTACCCCTCGTGACAGCCGCCTCGTTGGCCATGTTAATGTAAGTGATATTATCCGCATAATCAAGATTTTTGGAATTGGAAGAAACCCGCATTTCACTTCTTACAAAAAACTTGGCGGCCCCTTCTTTACCTAGTTTGGTATTAATGAGTATCACCCCGTTCGCACCTCTTGCTCCGTAAATTGAAGCAGCAGCCGCATCTTTCAGGATCGAAAAATCGGAAATATCATCAGGTTGCAGGCGGGCCATATCTGTTGGTGAAGATTCCACACCGTCGATAAGAATAAGAGGCTCCTGTTTACCTGTACCAAAAGTGGATAAGCCCCTGATGTAAAAAGTTGAATTGTCGGCGCCATTTCCTGGCTCGCCGCTTTGCTGGAAAGCGATCATGCCCGCTACCTTTCCAGCTATGGCATTGGTCATATTTCCGGTGGGTCCCTGCAGTTCCTTTACATTTACTGTAGTGATGGAACTTACCAAACTGGCTTTTTTCCGTGTTCCACCAAAACCAATAACGGTAACCTCTCCCAAATCTTTGCTCTCCCGATCCATGATAACGGTCAGCATAAGATTACCGTTTGCAATACTCTCCTTGCTTAGCGGGATCCGCTTCCGTTGAAAACCTGTGTACGTAAACTCTAAAATATCAGTTGCGGTGACGGATACTTTAAAACGCCCTAAGGCATCAGAAACTAATTTCTGATTCTTTCCAACAACAGAGATATTAACGTTTGGAAGACCACCGGCACTATCAACAATAGTACCCTGAACGGTAACTGTTTGCTGAGCAAAGCTGTCTTTACTCAAAACAAGAAGAATCAGGAAGCAAAACAACCTGCATGCTTTTTTTAAAATACATAGCATTTTAACTTTCATAACTTGAATAGATTGAAATTGAACATGTTTTTGTGGACGTATAAAGTGGATAAAAGCGAATAAGAAGGGTTACTCCATAACTGGCGGCAGTCTTCATTCTCTGAAACAGCGGAACATCCAATCAAGCAGTCGTACTTCATTGCCTTATTTTACCAGGCAAAAAGATGCCCCCTAAGCTTTATAAGCTTTGAAATTGACAATAAGATGAAGTCCTTATCTGAACAGGAAAACTTAACCTTTAGTAGTTATTTTAAGAATAAGAAAGATAAAATACCAGGTAAAGCAGGATGCAGGATGGCCCATAAAAAGACCTTTTCAACATTGGCAGGTAGTGCATATTACAAGATTAAAGAGTGGAAAAAATGTAATAACTAAAGTTTTGGTTGCAATCGTTAATAAAAAGTAAAATTAAGTAAGACAAACAAAAAGGAAAGGGGGCTAATTGGTCAAAAAAAGGGGACAAACCT
>NZ_CAMLHF010000251.1 GCF_946479715.1 uncultured Pedobacter sp.
TCTGTCAATAAAGAAGTAATAAAAGATATAGCTAAGCTAGAAATATATCAGAGTAATGAAAAACCTGACTTTAATAGTGCTAAATCAATTGGAAGCACTGTTCCTTCAGGCAATAAATTTGCGATTCCTCTTGATGTAAAGTTAAAACCAGGTACTCATTATTTCTGGCTTAGCGTAGGTTTAAAGAACGAGGCTAATATAGATCACAAATTAAACCTGAAAGCAGAATTCTTTACAGATCTATCTGACTTAGCTTATAAAATTAATCAGAATAAATATACAGCGAAACCACTTGGCATTGCATTGCGTAAACCTAAAGATGAAAACGTGCATACCTATCGTATTCCTGGAATCGTTACTACCGACAAAGGCACCCTGATTTCAGTTTACGATATCCGTTATGATCATAGTGGTGATCTTCCGGCAAACATAGATGTAGGCATGAGCCGAAGTACTGATGGTGGTAAAACATGGGATGCCATGAAAACCATTATGGACATGGGGCGTGCAGATGAAAACAGTGGTGTAGGTGATCCTTCTGTTTTGTTTGATCCGGTTACCAAAACCATATGGGTTTCAGCTTTATGGAGTAAAGGAAATCGATCTATTGCCGGTTCTGGCCCAGGCCTTACACCAGAAGAAACAGGGCAATTTGTGGTAACCAGCAGTACTGATGATGGACTTACCTGGAGTAAACCTTATAGCATAACTTCACAGGTGAAGAATCCGGAATGGAGGTTGTTTTTCCCTGGACCGGGAAATGGTATAGCTATGGCTGATGGTAAGATTGTTTTTCCTGCGCAATATTGGGACGCTCAAAAAATGCCGCATTCTACACTGATATATAGCGATGACCATGGTAAAACATGGAAAAGCGGGATCGGTGCAAAATCCAATACCACCGAAAGCCAACTGGTAGAAACCACTCCGGGAACCATCATGCTAAATATGAGAGATAACAGAGGAGGCTTTAGAAGCATCGCAACCACTACCGATATGGGTAAAAGCTGGACAGCGCATTCAACCTCTTATAATACACTTGCAGACCCTGTTTGTATGGGAAGTTTTATTAAAGCAAAAGTTAAGGTTAAAGGGGTATTGAAAGACGTGTTGTTCTTTAGTAATCCAAATGTTTCCAAAGCACCAAGAAGGAATATCACCATTAAAGCTAGCTTGGACATGGGCGAAACATGGATGCCTGCCAATCAATTATTAATAGATGAACGCGATTCTTTTGGCTATTCTGCGCTTACTAAAATCGACGACAATACCATCGGTATTTTGTACGAAGGCATAAGCAGTTTGTTATTTGTAAGGATTCCGGTAAGCGATATCATTAAATAATTATGTTCAGGAAAAGGTCAATATTGCTATTCGTATTCCTATGGTCACTGGCGTTAACCTCATACAGTCAGGATGTTCGGGTTGCCTGTATTGGTAATTCAGTAACTTTTGGCGCTGGTCTCAAAAATCCTGTAAAGGAATCTTATCCTTCTGTATTACAGGATTTACTTGGGCAAAAGTATGAGGTTAAAAACTTTGGTTTAAGCGGAGCTACACTTTTAAAGAAGGGACACAGACCTTATTATAAAACAAAACAGTTTCAGGATGCTTTGTCTTTTAAACCTGATATTGCAATTGTACACCTTGGCTTAAACGATACCGATCCCAGGGATTGGCCTGAATTTAAAGGAGATTTCAAGTCAGACTATTCATGGCTATTGGACACGCTTAAAAAACAAAACCCCAATGTAAAGCTATTCATATGCAAACTTACGCCGATTTTTAATGGACATCCAAGGTTTAAATCCGGTACGCGCGATTGGTATTGGCAAATTCAGGAACAAATTATTGAAATAGCCCAGGCTAATAATACCAGCTTAATTGATTTGACATCGGCTTTATATAATAGACCCGATTTATTTGCTGATAATCTGCATCCCGATAAGGAAGGAGCAGCCATCATCGCAAAAACTGTTTATAGTAGCCTTACCGGCAATTATGGTGGACTTAAACTTTCAGAGATCTTTACAGATCATATGGTGCTTCAGCGCAATAAGCCTATAAGTATATATGGCACAGCAGATAGCAATGAACAGATAACAGTCCTGTTTAATCATAAACAGCGCACAGCAGTAGCCGATAGTTATGGTAAATGGAAAGTTCAGTTTCCCGAAATGTCACATGGTGGACCGTATGAGTTAAGTGTACAATCAGGAAATAAAACCATTTCCTTAACCGATATTCTTATTGGCGATGTTTGGCTATGTTCAGGGCAGTCAAATATGTCATTTACCTTAAGTGCTGCTAAAACAGGGAATGCAGAACTTGCTCAAATAAAGTCCAATAAGATAAGATTATTTAAATTTAATCAATACTCAGAAACAAATGATACCCCATGGGATACCAAAACTCTGGAGCAGGTTAATGCGCTTAAATACTTTTCAGGAAGCTGGACACCAACCACTTCAGGAACAGCTGCCGGCTTTTCGGCAGTTGGGTATTATTTCGGTAAAAAAGTAGCAGAAGAATCAGGAGTACCCATTGGTTTAATACAACTTGCCGTGGGTGGTTCAACTATAGAATCATGGATCGACAGGTATACTATGGAACACGATGAACAACTTGTTGATGTGCTTACAGATTGGCGAAAATCTGATTTTATACAGGAGTGGGCAAGAGGTCGTGCAGATGTTAATCTTAAAGAAGCATCAAATCCAAAACAACGCCATCCATACGAGCCAATTTACAATTACGAGGCAGGCGTAGCCAAGCTAACTCAATTCCCTATAAAGGGTGTAATCTGGTATCAAGGCGAGAGCAATGCCCAAAATGTAGATTTATATAAACACACATTTCCGGTATTGGTGAACAGCTGGCGCAAAAAATGGGGTTATGAGTTTCCGTTTTATTATGTGCAGCTTTCAAGCATAGATCGCCCGTCATGGCCTTATTTCAGAGATGCCCAGCGCAAATTACTGAAGGTAATTCCAAATACCGGTATGGCTGTAAGTTCTGATGTTGGAGATTCTTTAAACGTTCATCCAAACAAAAAAATGGAAGTTGGTCAACGGCTTGCACTTTTGGCGCTTAAAAACACTTATCATAAACCTATAATTGCAAACGGCCCTGTTATTTCAAGTGTCAAAGCAGAAAAGAACAATATCTTACTTTCATTTACTGAGGCTAAAAAACTTTCTACACGAGGCGGAGGATCTTTAATTGGTTTTCAGTTCGTAAACCTAAAAGGATATCGCATTACTGCAAAAGCCACCATCATTAACAATAAGGTGGTTTTAAAGATTCCACAGGGCGAAACCATAAAAGAAGTAGTATATGCTTGGGAGCCCTTCACCCGGGCCAATCTGGTTAATGAGGCAGGTTTGCCAGCTTCAACTTTTTCAATTCCATTAAATTAAATATTTCAAAATGAGTTATACTGTACAAGATTTACAGAACCTTAAAACATTCTATCATAATCAGTTATTAAACGATACCGTTCCCTTTTGGTTTCCCAGATCTATAGATACTGAGCATGGTGGTTATCTGTTAATGCGGGATCAGGATGGTAGTTTGATTGACGATGATAAAGCCGTTTGGATACAAGGCAGGGCTGCATGGTTGCTATCAACCTTATACAATACCGTAGAACAAAAACAGGAATGGTTAGATGGAGCTAAATCAGGAATAGATTTTTTAAATAATCATTGTTTTGATACGGATGGGCAAATGTTTTTCCATGTAACGCGCGATGGACAGCCTATCCGTAAACGCCGTTATTATTTTTCTGAAACCTTTGCCGTAATTGCCAATGCTGCCTATGCGAAAGCAAGTGGCGATGAAGCTGCTGCGGCCAAAGCCAGATATTTGTTTGGTAAATGTATTGAGTACTCAACTACACCAGGCTTATTGCCTGCAAAGTTTACCGGCACAAGACCAACAAAAGGAATCGGTGTTCCAATGATTATGATGAACACTGCACAGCAATTACGCGAAACAATTGGCGATCCTCGTTGTAATGAGTGGATTGATAAGTGGATCCAAGAAATCGAAACCTTTTTTGTTAAAGATGATATTCAGTGTGTTATGGAGCAAGTAGCTCCTGATGGGAGTATAGTTGATCATATTGATGGAAGAACCTTAAACCCAGGCCATGCAATTGAAGGTGCATGGTTCATATTACATGAGGCTAAATACAGAAATAACGATCCTCATTTAATAAAGCTAGGCTGCAAAATGCTCGATTATATGTGGGAACGAGGATGGGATAAAGAGCATGGGGGCATCTTGTATTTTAGAGATGTATATAACAAACCCGTTCAGGAATACTGGCAGGACATGAAGTTTTGGTGGCCTCACAATGAAGTGATTATAGCTACACTGTTGGCATACACCATAACCGGTGATGAGAAATATGCAAAATGGCATAAAATGGTTAATGATTACTCATATCAGCACTTCCATGATCCAAAAAATGGCGAATGGTTTGGGTATTTGCACCGCGATGGCACCTTAGCACAAACAGCTAAAGGAAACTTATTTAAAGGGCCATTTCATTTACCCAGACAGGAATGGTATTGTCTATCTTTATTAAATGAATATTTAAAATCATAAATCCATATGATTAAAAAATTGCTGATACTTCTGCTGGCCTTAAACATAAATGCAGTGGCACAAACAACTGCAAAACTATTAAATGAGAAACCGGCACTAATTCCAATGCCACAGCAAATTGAATGGAAAAAGGAACGGCTTGCAATTAAAAATTATAAAGGAATAATTGTTAAAAGTGATTCTTTACACAAAGATGCAGAGCTATTACAAAACCAACTAAAGGAACTCGGCCTAATAATTCCAATTAAAAAAAGTACTGCTGCAAATGAGCCCAGCATTATCTTAGAATTGGGAAAGGTAAATATTCCCGATTCTACCCCAGAAGCATATACAATCACCATCACTGCCCGTGCAATAACAATTACCGGTGCAGGTAAGGCAGGTGTGTTCTATGGTCTGCAAACACTAAAACAACTAATTGATGCCGACAAAAATGTAACGGCTTGCAACATTACAGACTGGCCTTCTTTTTCGTGGCGGGGCTATATGATTGATGCAGGCAGGAATTATCAACCTATGGATTTGCTTAAACAGCAAATCGATGTTATTGCAGCATATAAGCTCAATATATTTCATTTTCATTTCACAGAAGATATTGCATGGCGGTTAGAAAGCAAGCTATATCCACAGCTCACCGCTCCCGAAACCATGCTTCGGAATAAAGGCAAGTTCTACACTCAAAACGATCTTAAAGAATTGATAAGTTACTGCAAAGAGCGCCATATTACATTAGTTCCCGAAATAGATATGCCAGGGCACAGTGCGGCATTTAAACGCGCCATGAAAACAGATATGCAAAGCGATAGCGGGTTGGCTATTGTAAAGAACATCTTAAAGGAATTTTGCGATACTTTTGATGTTCCCTACCTGCATATCGGAGCAGATGAGGTAAAGATCACCAATAAAAACTTTCTGCCCGAAGTAATCTCTTTGGTTGAAAAACAGGGTAAAAAAGTAATAGGATGGGAGCCGGGGGGCGAGTTTACAGAAAGCACCATCAGGCAGTTATGGATGGAAGATGCTACAAAAGTTAGCGCTAACCCTAAAGTAAAATACATCGACTCGCGCCATTTATACATTAATCACATGGATCCTCTGGAAAGCGTGGTGTCTATTTTTAAAGGTAAAATTGCCAATCTGGACAAAGGAAATGATGCAGCCTTAGGTGGTACCCTTTGTGTATGGCCCGACAGAAGAGTGAGTAAGCCAGAAGATGTATTTATGCAAACGGCTGTATACCCTGCCATATTGGCCTTTGCCGAAAGGAGCTGGCGTGGTGGCGGACAACCAGATTGGTTAACCTATGTTGGGTTAGACGGTTCAGCAGAAGTTAAGGTATTCAAAGAATTTGAACACCGTTTAATAAAGCATAAAAACCGCTACTTCTCAAAAATGCCGTTTCCATATCAGCCACAAGCACATTTGAAATGGAAGTTCTACGGACCTTTCAATAATCAAGGCGATCTTACCAAACAATTCTATCCAGAAGAAACAAAAGATATTGATACCAGTAAAGCAGCTCTAACTGCTGTAGGTGGCACCTTTATTTTAAGGCACTGGTGGGGGGATTTAGTGAAAGGTCTTTTGGAGAAACCTGAGGAAAACACTACCTGGTATGCTACTACTAAAATTTGGAGTGATAAAGACCAATTTCAGAACTTCTGGATTGGCTTTAACAACATCTCCAGATCTTACGGTTCAGATTCGCCCAATGAAGGAACCTGGGACAATAGGAAAAGCAAGATATTGATTAATGGTAAACTCATCCCACCACCACTATGGAAACAGGCAGGAGCCAAAGGCAACCTGGAATTGCCCCTTATTGACGAAGGATATGAATACCGCGAACCCACAAAAGTTCAGTTAAAAAAAGGCTGGAATACCATACTTGTTAAATTACCTGTAGACTCTTTTAAGGGTAAAGATTGGCAAAATCCGGAAAAATGGATGTTTACAGTTGTACCTTGGCTTTATTTATGATAGTCTCAGCA
>NZ_CAMLHF010000252.1 GCF_946479715.1 uncultured Pedobacter sp.
TAGTTTTAACCCTGCAAGATAAAGGCGTAGAGAAAAAGATCGCCTTTACCGGCGATATCGGCCGTACCAACTACCCGGTTTTAGTAGATCCGGAACCGCTTCCACAGGTTGATTATCTCGTATCCGAATCCACATATGGTGGCAGGCTGCACAGTACCGATGTTACCCTGCAAAACAAGCTCATAGAAACCATAAACGAATCATGCGTTAAATACCCGGGCAGGCTAATCATTCCCGCCTTTAGCATTGGTCGTACACAGGCATTGGTATATTCTTTAAACAAGATCTTTAGCAGCGGACTACTCCCACCCGTAAAAATATTTGTCGATAGTCCACTTGCAACAATTGCAACAGACATATATAGAAAGCACCATCATTTGCTAAACCAGGAATCTCAGGATTTCTATAGCAAACAAGGTGATGAATTTGAGTTTGATGAACTCTCTTACGTTCATGATAAGCGCGAAAGCCAGTCGGTTTCCAATTATCACGAACCATGCATCATCATCTCATCTGCCGGGATGCTCGAGGGTGGCCGTATCCAGGATCACCTTTATTATAACATTCAGAATTACTATTGCACCATCCTATTCATTGGCTATTGCGCCAAAGGAACGCTGGGCGACAGGTTATTACGCGGCGATCCAATTGTCCGCTTAAGAAACCGCGACCTGATGGTTTACGCTACCATACAAAAAACAGATCTGTTAAGTGGCCATGGCGATCATAACGACCTGGTCAATACCGTTAAACAGCAAGATCCCGCTAAACTAAAATCAGTATTCCTGGTTCACGGAGAGATTAAAAGCATGACTATGCTTGGCGATGCATTAACGGAGCTTGGATACAAAGTTAATTTACCTGAAAAAGGTGAAACTTTCGAGTTATAAAATATCCGTTCAGGCACAAACTGTATTAAATACTATACAAAATTCTTTACGTTTAAACGTTCGTTTCCTTTTTTTGGTATAAATTGAAAGCAAAACTAATCTGCTGATTATTAGCGAATTCAAATTTAAAATTAGATAAAACTGGCTTTGGCAGGATTATTACAAGCAGATAATCATTCAGTATTAAAATGAAACTGAAGAGAACTCAAATATCTAATTTATTAAAAACATGAAATCAAAAATTACAAAAGCAGCAATGATATTATCCCTGGTGGGACTATCAACGCAATTATTTGCACAAGAGGCTGACTCTCAATCATCGGAAAAATTCTCTAAAAAATATTTCCGTACCTGGTCTATAGGACTTAATGGTGGTATGTTAACGCACTACACCCCTTTCAATAACAGAACTAATGGAAACTTCAATACTCCATACGAATCTTGGGGTTACGGTGGTTACATCAAAAAACAAATAGTACCAGGATTTGGTATCCAGGCCGATTTCCTTGCAGGTAAAGTAAAAGGTGCCAACGTTATTGCTGGTACTAAATCAACTTTCGAATCTAGAATCGACTGGTCAGCAGCTGTTAGTGGTAACTTTACTATCGCCAACATGAGCTTAAACCAAAAACGTAATTTCCTTTCACCATATGCAACAATTGGTGCGGGTTATATGTCATCTGCTGCAACAACCGATCATCCGGGTGGAGCAAGCACAGGATATGACCAAAACTGGTTTGTTCCAATTGGAGCAGGTTTCAAATTGGGCGTATCAAAAGGTGTTAACATCGATTTAGGCTACACAGTTAGCTTCATGAAATCAAATAACTTTGATGGTGTAACAGCTGGTGCTAACGACAGATTCTCATATGCTCACGCAGGTGTAGAGATTGCTTTAGGTAGAAAAGGAACTTCTCAATTACAAAACTTCAGCCCTATCGCTGCTATCCGCGAAGAAAGTGCTGCTGAAAGTGCAGAATTAAGAAGAGCATTATCAACTGCTGAAGAAAACGCAAGAAGAGATAAAGAAGCATTAGAAGCGCAATTAGGTGATGATGATGGAGACGGTGTAGCTAACAAATTCGACAAATGTGCTGGTACTCCTGCAAACACAGTAGTAGACGGTGCCGGATGTCCAATCAAAGTTCAACGTGAAGTGATCAAAGAAACTAAAGTTGTTGTAACTGAGGCTGACCGTAAAGTTGTTGATGAAGCAATCAAAAACTTAGAGTTTGATTTAGGTAAATCAACTATCCGTTCTACTTCATACTCAACTTTAAATAAAGTAGCTGAGTTATTGATCGCTAAAAACTTTAGCTTGAAATTAGCTGGTCACACAGATAATACAGGTTCAATGGCTTTAAACTTACGTTTATCTAAAGACAGAGCTGAGTCAATCAAAGCTTACTTAGTATCACAAGGTGCAAATGCTTCACGTATCGAAGCAACAGGTTACGGTCCAAACCAACCTATCGCATCTAACAAAACTGCGGATGGTCGTCAGAAAAACCGTAGAGTAGAATTTACTTTATACTAGTCTCTCACTAGTCTAAATACCAATCTCGTTAATAAAAAAGCCTGGTCAATTGACCAGGCTTTTTTTTCGTCATCTCGACGCCAGGAGAGATCTCTTGATTATGCCAATTACCTCCCTTACCCCTCAACCTCCTTCTTAGGTGAAAACACCAATGAAGCAACCACACTTAACACCAAAACCCCTCCAACAATAGACAAAGACAATGGCGAAGAAATATGATAAAAAGGTGCAATCACCATTTTAACCCCAATAAAAGCCAGTATAATTGCCAAACCATATTTCAGCAAACTAAACATATAAATAAAGTTAGCCAGCAGAAAATACAAAGCCCTTAAACCAAGTATTGCAAAAATATTAGAAGTATATAAAATCAGCGGATCATCAGGTGCAATGGCAAAAATAGCTGGGATAGAATCTACAGCAAACAACAGATCCGTAAATTCAATAACCGCTACAACAACCAATAAAGGAGTAGCCAGCCTTACACCATTTTGTACCGTAAAAAACTTGGCACCATCAAACTCCTTACTCACTTTAAAGAACTTATAAATTAGCCTTGCACCAGGGCTTTTGCTAAAGTCTTTGTCCTCATCATCGTGGTCATTGGCCAGTCCCGATTTAATACCCGCGTAAATAAGGAACAAACCAAAAATCAATAAAACTATATTAATCTGGATCAGCTTACCAAACACAGTCATTTCAGGCAAATAAGTCAAATTAATCAACCCAACACCGGCAAATATGAAAATGGCGCGAAACACCAATGCCCCAATAATTCCCCAAAACAACACTTTATGATGCAATTCCTTGGGCACATTAAAAAATCCAAACACCAGAATAAACACAAAAAGATTATCAACCGACAGGGCCTTTTCTATCCAGTAGGCCGATTGAAACTGAGTAAACTTCTCAAAGCCCGAAGTCAGGTAAATTACCCCACTAAAAATCATGGATAAACTTATCCATACAATAGACCACACAAGGGCCTCCTTACTACTTACAGCATGTACTTTTTTGTTAAATACACCCAAATCTAAAAGCAGCATCACAACAACAACAACTGCAAATCCCGTAATCACCCCGGGGTGATCAATCAAATTATTACTCATTTTTAACTTATCTTTTGAAATTCCTCTAAAATGCTAAAAAAGATCGGTTTTCTATACTTCATTTAAAATGATCAAATACTGACAACCATCTTCCGCTTATACTGTTATTTAGATATAAAATTATAAAACACATATTATGGAAAAAGTATGGCTCATAACAGGCTGTTCAACAGGTTTTGGTCGGGAATTAGCAAAACAAGTACTGGAACTTGGCTACAAAGCCGGAGTTGCCGCCCGTAACATTGCCGATGTAGAAGATATTGTTAAACAATACCCCGAAACCTCAATAGCGATAACGCTTGATGTAACCAAACACGATGATATTACCAATGCAACAAAACAGTTAACCGAAATATTTGGGCGGGTTGATGTCCTGGTAAACAATGCCGGTATCGGCTACTTTGGCTCCGTAGAAGCCAGCGACGAACATGAAACCAGACGAATGTTCGACATCAATTTCTTCGGACTGGCCAACATGACAAAAGCAGTGCTACCACATATGAGGAAACAACGGAGCGGCCACATCATCAATATCGCTTCAATCGGAGGCTTAATGGCCTTTCCGGCACTGGCTTATTACAACGCAACTAAATTTGCTGTCGATGGATTTTCCGAATCACTGGCAAAAGAAACCGCTCCCCTTGGGATAAAAGTAACCATTGTAGCACCAAGCGGTTTCCGTACCGACTGGGCGGGGCGCTCGGCCAACGAAGTACAAAACGAAATTGAAGATTACAAAACAACAGCAGGCGCAAATAAAGACAACATCAGGGCTTACAGTGGTAATCAGCCGGGCGATCCGGTACGTGCTGCCCAGGCCATCATTAAAGTAGTAGAGACCGAAAACCCTCCATTGCGTTTATTACTAGGTGCTGCAGCATTAAAAAATGCCCGTAAAAAAATCGAGGAACTGGCACATGATTTTGATACATGGGAAGAAACCACCGTCGGTGCAGATTTCCCCAAACCTTAATTTATACGGCCTACATAGACACTATTAGCCACATCGCAACCCGGTGTGGCTATAAATGAAATATATGTTTCCATTCTTGCCCCTCTTAGTTTTGCAGGCAAAGCAAACAACTCCGTTCCCTCACTCCTCCTGGCACCATTAATACTATAAAGCCCTATTTCTAAATCAGGGAGATAAACCAGTATCATCACCCGCTGTCTTTTCTCGCACAATACCATTTCCGGCAATACTGTCCACCCAAACCTTAAACCCTCTGCCACCATTTCAACCGTCGGGCCAACTGCAGCAAGCAAACTCCCTTGCGAAACCATTGCTTTAGGATAATCCATTTCAATATTAGGATATAAACCCTTTAATGCATTCATTTTATTATACCTTACAGCCAAATTGTGCGGATATTTTACAGCAGCTTTGGCTTTCAACATAAATCCGGCCCTAATAAATTCAGTAAACGGATATAAAAATTTAATTACCACAGCCATTTCCTGCCTGCAAATCAATTGTTTTATAGAAGGTGGTTTTGTAATAATACCAACCATCCTAACTACATTTTTTTCCAATATATAGTAACTCACCAAATTCCCAACCTTACCGGTATACCGGTAAGATTTATCACCATTTAAAAATCCCATTTCATTCTCTTTATTTAAATCTTTAAGAACTCTTTCATTAGAAAAAAGAGGCTCCAAAAAATAGGTTCCGTCAGCCCCCGTCATCATCGCAATTCCCGTCATCTCGACGACAGGAGAGATCTCTTGGTCAAACCAACCCTACTTCCCGGAGCCTCTTCGCACTACGGCAAAATCATAGCAGCAATGTAAGTGCTGTTACTTGCCATTTTCCCATCCACCGATACAAAGCTGATATAGCAATGAATCGTAGTACCCGCATAATCACCAGGTAAAGTCAGTGTGTAGGTCAGTGCAGATCTGGGCGCAGCATTAGTCATAATCACAAACCTGTCTTTAACAGGATTGTAAACCATAACCGTTGCCATGTCTGTTAATGCTCCAACACCACTACCCAGTTCAGCAGTCCAGTTAAATTCCAGTCCCTGTGCAGGCCCAATGGCCACTTCAGGGTCAAACGCCGGACTCAACTTTCCCTTACTGTACAAAACTTTAGGATAATCAATGCTAAAGTTTGGTGAAACACCTGTAATCGCATTTTTGAAATTATACGAAAAACAAGCATTCATAGCCGACTCAGACTGATCATGATCCTGAAAGCCAACTTCGACCAATGGCGATAGCCAACTCAGCCAGCTCATCATTAAGCCAAACTTTGCTCTAACCTCCACTTGTGCTTCAGTAGGTGGTTTGGTACTTTTGTGCGGACGCATTGAGAATACATTTTTGCCTCTCACCCTGCGTCCAACGTTGTTGCCCGTCCTGCCAATTAAATTGTAGTACGGACCTCCGGTTAAAAACCCCATAACGTTAAAAAAGTAAATTGTTAAATATTGCTTTACCCAATGCAACAGAACGTTGCCAGGGATGCCTTAAAAGAAAGGCTTAGTACTTATAAATCCTTCAATGATGTCATTCTTTAGCCCTACCCACTTAAACCGCAGCTTCATATCCCCTTCTAATGCCTCATAAACATAAAGCTTAGCAAGTTCCCCTTCCAAACCTATTTCCAAAACCCAGCATCTATTTCTCGGACTATCTATTTTCAATATGAACTGGGGGTTTTCGTTACCTTTTACTAAATCTGCTCCGTATAAATTCAGTTCATTTACTATACCCTTTCCATTTTCAACAGAAGTAATCCTATACAACACCTTGTTTTTCCTAAAAACCAGGGACACCTTATTCCCCTTTTTTCGATAAACACTGATGGTAATAAAATTCTTCATAATTTATTTACTTGGTTAATAAATCAAAATTATGATGAACTCAAAAGACGAAGAAGCCAAACACGGCTAAAATCACAGCTAATATTAAACCCCTCCCCCTTGTAACATCTCTTTAAACAATTCATCAAACATACAGCATGCTCAACCCAATAGCCAACGTTTTAGATCGGAAGAGCACACGTCTGAACTCCAGTCACTACCACAGATCTC
>NZ_CAMLHF010000253.1 GCF_946479715.1 uncultured Pedobacter sp.
TAGTGGATAATAAAATGAAATTAATATTTATCTAAAGTAAATGTGTTTTCATTATCGCTGTGTGTATTTATAACAATAAGATGAATTCTACGCGAATAGGTTACGAAGAAATGTAAATTCTTTTCGAAAGCTGTTTATGAAACTTAGATATAGGCCGATGATTATCTAATGGTTTATTGTTTGTAACTTTAATATGAAATGGAAACAAAAGGCCTGCTTTTTATACCTGACATTAGTGGCTTCACTCGATTTGTAACAGAATCAGAAATTAACCACAGCCGCGTAATCATTCAGGAATTGCTTGAATTGCTCATTAATGCAAATCAAATAGGCCTCGAAGTTTCCGAAATAGAAGGCGATGCCATTCTTTTTTACAAATTTGGCAAACCGCCCCAACTTAAAGAGTTGTATAAGCAGGTAGAAAAGATGTTTTGTCTGTTTCACAAAAATCTGATGACTTATGACCAAAGGAGGTATTGTCAGTGCAAGGCCTGTATTTCTGCAGCTAACCTTTCCTTAAAAGTAATTACACACTACGGTGAGTTTGCCGGATATAATGTGAAAAATTTCAGTAAACTAATTGGTAAAGATGTTATTGTTGCACACCAGCTTTTGAAGAACGATATCGCGCAACATGAATATTGGTTGGTAACAAAGGACCTTCTGGATGATCAGCAACCTGCTGATTTTACAGACTGGATGAGTTGGACCGACAGTATGAAGCAGACAGAAACAGGGGAAATACACTTCCATTACACGCAGTTAAGCCAATTAAAAAATGAAATATCTGATGACCCTTTACCCCCATTAGACCTTTCTGGCAAAAAGAAAACACACTCCGTTTCAAGAGTATATGAAACCGACATCATTACCTTATTTCATGCTTCAGGCGCATTTGAATTTCGGCACCTCTGGTGGGAAGGCGTAGAAAAAATAGAGGCACTTGATCACCTTTTACCACGAGTGGGTATGAAGAGCAGGTGGACATTTACCAATGGAAAAACACTTTACTATTCGAGCAGTTACTCCTATTCGGATGATAAGATTGAATTTAGTGAAACGGATGAAAAAGGAGAACAGGTGACTTACTTCACGCTGACAAAAGTGGCAGACAAGGAAACCAAACTTACCATAGATATCTATAAAGCCAGCAACTGGATTACAGATTTTATTTTAGGATCATCAGGTCAAAAAAAACAGGAAGCTATGCTCCAAAAGTCCTTAGAAAATATCGTTCCGCTGTTAAAAAAGATTCCATTGTAATCTGTCATAAAACACCACTCAAGTGCTCTTCTTAACAAGATAGTTTTGAATTAATGAGCCTATAAAGGCAAATAATAAACCAAATAATACCGCAGTAATAACTACTGCTCCCGGTGCGAGCTCATCTGATGGAGCAATATTTCTAAGGAAGATCAATTTAAACATCAAAAGGAAGCCTGCTGCCCCTAAGATAAACCCGCAAATTTTACCTGCTTTGTTTTTCATGATTGACAATGGTTAAGATTTTTCAAATTATTTAAATATGAAGGTAATTAAATAACTTTGTATTACAAAGTACTTTTTAAAAATACTAATCGATGTGCCTTATAAGCATAACTGAAACATGTGTTTAGCACATGATTTCATAACTAACTGATAGTTAAGACGTATCAACTTCAGGGTTATTTCGATCTCTATTCGAACCAACCCTGAAGAGCGTCTTGAATAATTGTTAAACAATCGTGAAAGCAATAGCTTAACACCTATGAAAAATCTAAGATTAATTTTTTATTTAAAACTGCCGGCGTTTTCAATTGTTCTATCACCCTAAAACCATTTACCATGAGCACAAAATCAATATCAGTATTAAACGATCTCACAGAGATCAACAACGACCGCATTGCGGGATTTGAAAAAGCTATAGCAGACATCAAAGATGAAAATGTAGATTTGAAAGCCTTGTTCCAGGAGTATAGTGCCCAGAGCCGTAAATTCAGCCAGGAATTGACTGCGATTGTCGCAGGATATGGTGAAGATGTGGAGACAGGCAACAGCGTTGCAGGCACTCTGCATCGTGCCTGGATCGATGTAAAATCGCTCTTTGGCGGTAGTGACCGTGCCAGCATACTTTCTGAGGCAGAGCGTGGAGAAGATGCAATAAAAGCAGCCTACAAAGTGGCATTGGAAAATGGTGAACTTAGCGGTACAGCTTTAGAAACCGTTAGCAGCCAGGCCTCAGAGATTAAGTCTGCACATGACGCAATTAAGTCATTACGTGATGCAGCAAGGTCAATGAATTAAGCAATTTTATTTTCGGGGTATTCTCCTGACAAAGCCACCTAATGGGTGGCTTTGCTATAAAAGATTTCAATTTTTCTCATTTCACCTGCACAATTTCCACAAGATGCAATTTTGGCTTATTGATCTGGTAGATCCTCTCGGTTAATTGTTTGATATTATCTTCCCACATTTTCCTTACTTCCGGAAAACGAGCGGTTTGATAGGTTCCCATCTTGCTTCTCACAAACCAGTCTGTTTTAGCTTTTTCAGCTACTTTCTCAAATGCCAGCTGTGAATCATCAAATAACATATTTTGGGCTTTGAAATAGTTAAAGTGCAACCAATAATACTCCCTTATCTTTTTCTCCAACTCCAACCTTAAATCGTTAAGGTACATGATCGAAACCGCTTGCTGGTATTGCGGAGTATTGCTCAACAAAGCCATGTTGATACCCTTTGCGAATGCCTCAGCACTAAATGCTCTTATTTTCTTCCCATCGATCATCAGGTCATAATTTCCTTTTTCCAGGTTTTCGACTTTTAAATTTTCCTGATTGAACTCCTCGATAAAAGGATATACAGCCAATACATCTGCCTGCGTTTGTGGATTTTCCCATACACCATTAATAGAATCTATTGGAAAAGGTAATGCATTGGCAAAATAGTTGAAACTTAATCCCTGCTCACTTTTTTTAATGATGCTAACCTTTGCATTCTCTGCTTCAACATGTCCTTTGTTTGCATCGATGTGAACACTGGCCACGGGTTTACCGTCCAGCCCCTGGCTTTTAAGAAATAATGCTGCCATCACCAGATGTCCACCCCTACCCGGATGGATACGATCTGGCCCTGTAATGGTAAAATCAGGTTTTTTCTTTTGTTCCCTTACGTTGATTTCGGTCATGGGATGAAACAGATCTACATAGGCCCATCCGTTATTTTTTGCGGATTCTTGCTGAAAGGCGATGATCTGTTCCATTGCCTTGCTTTTCCCCTTGAAATAATTGTTCTTGTTTTCCATGGTCTCATCATAAGGCGAAGAGGACATCATTACAGGTTTGATCTTGGATTGAGCTTTCAATTTATCTGCAAGCAATACGAAATTCTGTTGTGATTTTTCTACACGCTGTTTTGCTGTTTCGTCGGCATTTGTTGCATTAAACTCAGAATAGCCACTATCATTCATTCCAAAGGTAAGGACTATGATATTGGGCTTTTTCGGCAATACATCCCGCTCAAAACGGTCGTTCATTTGCCCTACAACATCGCCTCCTATGCCAGCATTAATTATTGAAATCTTCCGTTCCGGAAAACGCGTCATGTAATACAGCCAAATATTGGATCCGTAGTATCCCGCCTCCGTAATACTATTTCCCAAAAAGGCCACTCGATCTCCATCCGCAAAAGGTTGAAGCACCTGTGCATTGATTGTTGTGTTACTTAAAACAGCCAATAATAAAACAAGTATAATTTTTTTCATGATCATATATTAATTTTTGCTAGCTGGATCTTGCCTGGCAGATGGCTATTTTTTTGCAAACTACTCAATACATCTTTTTTTAGCAATTCATTCTAAACATTTCAGAATGATCACTGTACATTATACTTTTGTTTTACCTTAGCTCCACCAACAAATATGATCAATAACATAAAATGTACTCAACAGTATTAGCACTACATTCTCTGGTTCGCTGGCTGGTATTGGCAAGTTTACTTTTTGCCATTTTTCGTGCCTTTAGCGGGTGGAGTTCAAAAAGAAGTTTCTCCAGGGTCGATAATGCCGTACGACATTGGACAGCGACCATTGCACATATCCAACTTATTTTCGGTCTTGTGCTTTACTTCATCAGCCCGATTGTCGATTATTTTTTGCACAATTTCAACGACGCAGTTCATCGTAGGGAGATCCGTTTTTTCGGGATGGAGCATAGCCTGATGATGGTAATAGCAATTATTGTAATCACCATCGGATCGGCCAAAGCAAAACGCAAACTAACAGACCGCGAAAAGTTTAAAACAATGGCGCTATGGTTTAGCGCCGGACTTTTGATTATACTTTCGTCGATTCCCTGGGCATTTTCGCCATTAATAAGCCGACCATATTTCAGACCGTTTTAACTCCTTACCAATGGAAGTGCAGTAAACTAAGCGCCTTTGTTGATTTTCTTTTGTTGTCTGTATTGGTATACAGATCCTGCTATAAACAAAATGAGTATAACCAATAAGGTTTTACCAATCAATGGGTCACTGGGGCCATTGGCTAGTGGTGCGCTTAGTGGAACACGGGTAAGCGTTTCGTTTACAGTAGGAATCATAGAGAGAAAAAAGCTGAACGAAAGGAAAAATTGTTCAAAATACCTTGCTTTATTATTCCCCGCTTTTCTCCGGTGAAGAACAAATGCGCCAACCACAAGAGCCAGTACAAGTAATGACAATACATGCCCTGGATTGAATCCTCCATGTTTACTTAAGCCTAAAGCAGTTACGGATGTAATGATGGTTCCAACCAAGTATGTATTCCCACTTTTGCTTGCGAGGTTTATTTTTCCATACTTTACATAAGACACTAATGCTGCGATGATGGCAATGATACCGATTACGGTATGAAAAATGCCTAAATTTGATAATCCCATTTTATTTTTTTTTACAAGTTTCGGAAAAAGAAGAATGAGTTTTTTTCACTTAAGTTAAAATACTATGGAATGTAATTTACCTAAATTTGAGTTGTTTTGCCTGTTAGGATTAATAGCAGTAAAACACTTCATCTATTAATAAGACGATCATGACTGAAAAAAACCAGATCATAGCACAGCATTTGCGGGATTTCGCTGCGTTGACAGATAAAGACATTGAGGAGGGTCAGGCATTCTGGAAACCACGAAAAATCAATAAAGGCGATTTTTTTAATATGCAGAGTATGGTTTGCAACGACCTAGGTTTAGTGATAAAAGGAATTTTCCGTATTTATTATCATGATCCAAAAGCGAAAGCAGACAAAAATATTTTCTTTTTTTCTGAGAATCAATTCGTTGTTTCTTTTAGAAGTTTTATCTCTCAAAATCCCTGTTGGTACTTCATAGAAGCTATGGAAGATTCTGAAATTGTCTTTATTTCCTATAAAGATCTCAACAGCCTCTATGAATCCAATAACAACTGGCTGAAATTCGGCAGGCTGCTGGCGGAATTGTTTTTTGCTTATGCACAGACACGCGCCGAGGAATTCATGTTTTTCTCACATGAAGAACGATACCTGAGGTTATTGGAAGAACATCCGAATATCATTGAGCGAATCCCTGCATATCATATCTCATCTTTTTTGGGTATAACTAATCCTTCGTTGAGTCGGATTAGAAAGCGGGTAAAAAGATAAACTCTAATAAGAAGAATAGAAATATTATTTTGTGGGCATATTGATCACGCTCAATTCATAAATTGAAGGCGGAGCAATTGCCTTTAGTACCTTTAGTCTCAACTTGCTTGCATTATAACTAAATGGCAATCTAATCACCTTACAATCTCCCATAGGTTCGTCGGAAAGGTAAACTGTTCTCCATTGCCCATTTTCCATAATATCGATACTATACTGTTGTATACGTGATACTCTTACCTGAGAAAAGCCATCAGGTAATCTCTTTGTATCCTGATATTCAAATATACTTATCTTATTAAACGACTCTGAGGGGTTTAAATCCATTTCGACAGTAGCCAGTGTATCCTTAGCCGCCCAACGACTATTCATTTTCCCGTCGTTAATTGCATTACCTCCATATTGCCCGTTTTTATCATCCCAAACGCTATTGGCTATAACCGGTTTGTTCATTGAAATGAATTTACCATTTTTAGGCAAGGGCTTATTCAAAGATAGATTAAGTCGTTTACCCAATCCAATAGCAGTGTTAGCTACATATTCACGTATGCGTCCGGTCTGGTCCGGAGGAACATTCATCACAAGACAATTGTCATTGTCTGTACTCCAGTAAAACAGTTCCTCCAATTCATCTAAATCTCGGGTTGGTAATGGCTCTGACTTTTCAAACCAATTCAATCGTTTACTGATACAAATGGTATGTTCAAAAGGCAGGTAATACGATTTCCCTTCGTGTAGATATTGTTTCTTATCCGATTTGGCTGCTAATTCCGGATCCCATAAACGAAAATCAGAAGGGAAATACTGAAAGAAATACTTATTATCCTCAGTCATGTTGGCTGGAGGCGTGTAGTTGCGTTTTCCTTCTTCATTTACAATGGTATGGTTAACACTCACCGCACAATCAGGATTGAATTTTTTCACCAAACTATAAACCTG
>NZ_CAMLHF010000254.1 GCF_946479715.1 uncultured Pedobacter sp.
TTTCATAGGGAATATTATATTTTTCAAGTTTCCGATATAATGTACCTCTACTCAATCCCAATACTTTGGCAACCCTACTAATGTTGTTTTGATGAAAATTCATCGCATTTCTTATCATAGAAAGCTCCATTTCATCAATCGAAAGTGCACCTACAGCCGGAAGAGACAGCGAAGTATTTGCTAAACGTTGTTCTTCAAGATGTTGTTCAAAATCTTTGATTTGCAAGTTGTCTAATTCACTAAGTAAAACGGCACGTTCAATCAGGTTTTTAAGTTCGCGTATATTCCCCGGAAGAGGTAGCGATTTTAACCAGTTAAAGGCCTTTTTATCAATCTGTAACTTAGGTCTGTTATAAATTTCCTTCAGGTTTTTTAGAAAATAATTGGCTAAAATTGGAATATCCTCAGACCTTTCACGAAGTGGTGGAAGGCGAATAATGATCAGGTTTATACGGTAAAACAAATCCTCCCGAAACTTACCGCTGGCTATCATTTCACGCAAATCACGGTTGGTTGCACAAACCACACGAAGGTCTACCGCTCGAGTTCGGCTATCACCCAGTACCTCGTACTTACGATCCTGCAATACCCTTAACAATTTTACCTGGCTGTTTAAATCTAAATCGCCTATTTCATCTAAAAAAATTGTGCCTTTGTCGGCAAGTTCAAACCTTCCAATCCTATCGCTGCGTGCATCTGTAAAGGCTCCCCGCTTATGCCCGAACATCTCACTTTCAAATAAGCTGGACGAAATACCACCAAGATTCACCTTAACAAATGCTTTGTGCTTACGCTGGCTATTTTCGTGAATAGCTTCAGCTACAAGCTCTTTTCCTGTACCACTTTCTCCAATAATCAATACAGAAGCATCAGTCTTACTAACTCTTGCGACGGTTTGGAGCACCTCTAATAATTGTGGATCTTCACCTACAATGTTCTCAAACCCATACTTTTCGTTCAGTTTCTTGCGGGTCATTGCTCCAGGTGTATCTTTTTCATCAGATAAATCCAGTGCAGTTCTTAAAGACCGCATCAAATGCTCATTGTCCCAAGGCTTATTAATAAAATCTGTTGCACCTAACTTCATTCCCTCAACCGCCAATTTAATTGATCCCCAACCCGTCATCAAAATTACGGGTAGGATAGGGTATGATTTTTTTATTTCCTGAAGCATAGCCAAACCATCCTCTCCCGAAGTTTCCATAGAAAAATTCATGTCCAGTAAAACCGCATCAATAGGTCTTTCCTTAAGGTACTTTAGTGCTTCATCCGCACCATGGGCCTTTATAGATTTGAACCCTTCTTGCTTTAACAGGAGACTAAGTGAAGCACATACCGCTATATCGTCGTCGATAATCAGAATCATATTAAATAGTTAAATAAGTTTATTCTTCATGTAAAGCATCTGCCGGACTAAGTCTTGCGGCCTTTAAGCTAGGGTAGAAGGCACAACTCAACATCAAAAGATATAAAAACAATGCTGATAATACAATACTTAAGGTTCCATAATATCCGCTCACGTAGGGATCTAAGTATTGCATAATTAACAATTGAATGGCGATTAGCACACCCGGTAAAATGCCTAAGGTAGTAAGAACCATGGATTCTCCAAGAAATTGCTTCAATATATCAAATGGGCTAGCACCCATAATTACTCGCAAACCCACCTCAGCCTTGCGTTTAGATAGCTTGTAACTAAATACACCGGAAATCCCCAGAAATACATTTATAAATAAAAATGCGAACACTACTAAGGCAATACTCAGTTGAATGTAATCCATTTTTTGGGCAAACTTTTTAATCAGCGTTAAGGATATATTTTGCTTAATCTGGATCTCAGGAGCACCTACCGACATAATGGCTTTTCTGATTTTGTCTTCTAATAGCAACAAATTATCAGTGTTTTTTGATTTAATTAGGTAGGTGTTTGCCGCACTTCTCATTGGAATGAAAAATCCGGGATTAAGGTTAGCAGATGTATTTTCCCTTAATGTTTCCGAAATACCGATAATCAGGGCGGGCCTGTCGGTTATCAAAATGGTTTTTCCAATTGGGTTTTCATCTTTAAAATCTCTTTCGGCCAAATCCTTGGTTATTACTACCGGAATACTATTTAAAGTGTAATCCTTTGGAGCAAACCAACGTCCTTCAAGCAATTTAATATCAAGCACATTCTGATAATGCTCATCTACTTCAAAAGCCAAGGCTGTACTTACTTGTTTATGGTAAGTTATTTTTTCTTCCTTTCCCCATTCAAGAAAAGGAACTACCTGTGTTGAACTGATCAAATCAACTTCTTTAATAGACTGAAGTTTTTCTTTAATCAAACCACTATATTCCAATTTCTTTTCCTCTGGTAGGTTTTGAAAATCAAGCTTTACCAGCCATGCATCATCATATCTGTAGCCTAGAGGTTTAAAATAGTTACTAAATTTCTTCAAATTCAGGCCAATAAAAAGAAACAAGGCAACAAAACTAACAAACAACTGAAACAACAAGAAAAAGTTCTCTTTCTTCCGGTTCATGATCATTTTAAACAGATGCAAAATCATATATTGTTTCCTCCTTTCAAAGCATAAATTACATTCATACGCGACATTTTCCAGGCCGGATAAACTCCTGAAATCAGCCCCAGTAACAGACAGCTAAAAAGACAGAAGGAAAATACCTGCCAGCTGATCACAAAACTATCGGTAGGCATCTTAAACAAAGGGTCGAATGTATTGATAAAATGAACCAGTAATTGCGAGGCATATACAGACAGGGCCAAACCGATCAATCCACCAATTAAGGTGATAATGATGTTTTCAATTACCAGTTGCGTAACCAGGGTTCCTGAAGTTGCCCCAAATGATTTGCGTACACCAATTTCTTCTGCCCGTTCACCTATGCGTGTAATGTTTATGTTAACCAAACTAATTGCAGGAATAAGCATGAACAGGGTTAGAACAACAAGAATCACAATTGCAGTTTTCCCGTATTCCGGCTCATCATCATTTCTGGAACTACTTTTTGAGAATTGCTCGAAGGCAGTGAAGGCATGCACTTTTACAGAATCAACACCCGAAACCATATTTTTTGTTTTTAGCTTGACCTTTAATTCAGCGCGCACTTTTTTCAAATCGTTCGTTTTTGCCAAAAGCAAAGCGCTATAGGTTCCTTCAACCTCTTTATCTGTGAGTTGAATATTGGTGTCGGTAGTATAGGGCACGTAAACATCCGAATAAACTTTGCTAAACGGTGTAGCAGATTTCACCACTCCAATTACTTTAAATGATGAACCATATATATTAATTGTTTCGCCCAGCGCCTTGTTTTCATTGAAAAAATATTCTTTAGTTTTCTCGTTAATCACTGCAACCCGAGCGCCATTTTTTACCTCATTAATATCAAAAGCTTTTCCTTCCAGAAATTTAAAATCAGTTATTTTCCAGAAATTTTCATCAGTAAATTTTAGGGCATGTCCTGCCACTTTTCCATTAAGAACAGAAACAAACTCCTTTGTAGAAAAATAAGAAATTGTTTCGGTGGTTTCCAGATTGCGTATATTCTTTTGCAGGAAATTGATACTTGGCATTGCATCCGATTGTTTGCCATCCTTATAAACAGATACCTTATCCAATACCAAGGTTCTGTCGCGGTTAACTTCAGGCGGATTTGCACTGATGATCTGATCAATAAAAGAAGCAAATATGGTGATGATCATGATGGTAAGACTTATGCCCACCAGAGTGAGTGCTGTATAATACTTTTTCCGAAGCATTACTTTAAAAGTAAGTTTTATATAATTTTTTAGCATGATTTCTAAGCTTAAACTAGTTAACTGACTTGTTGTCCGTCAAAAAAGTGAATAATACGCTGTGTTTTTTTAGCCATTTGCTCATCGTGGGTAACCATAACTATAGTAGTTCCGTCAGTTTCATTCAGGTAGAGCATTAAATTCATAACCTCTTCTCCCATAGCACTGTCCAGGTTTCCCGTTGGCTCATCAGCAAACAGGATTTCTGGATTTCCTATAATTGCACGGGCAATGGCTACACGCTGACGCTGCCCACCTGAAAGCTGATTGGGGTAATGTTTGGTACGGGCACTTAATCCAACTTTTCCCAGGGCTTCCAATGCTCTTTTCCGTCTTTCAGTACTCGAAATGCCACTGCGGTACAGTAGGGGAAGTTCTACATTGTCTATCACAGAAAGATCATTAATCAGATGATAGCTTTGAAAAATAAATCCAAGCTTAAGGTTTCTAAATGCTGCTAACTTCTTCCTGCTAAACGAAGTCACAGATTGATTATCTATTGTGATGGCGCCTGCGGTTGGCGCATCCAGCAAGCCCATAATGTTTAGCAAGGTACTTTTACCACAACCCGAGGGGCCCATGATAGACACAAATTCACCTTTGTTAATCTTAATATTGATGTTGTTAAGAGCAGTGGTCTCAATGGTATTGGTGCGATAGATTTTTTCTATATTCAATAATTGTATCATCTCAATTTAGTTTAATGGTGATCTAAAAGTTAGTATTAAAAGAATTAAGTTTGTCATATTTCTGGTTGTTTAATTAGATATTTCTATTTGTAGCAAAATCATAAAGCGTTAGTACCCTCAAGCTGAAGTAGGCATTCCAAAAACTTTTCAGCGATAAAATATAATCACGACGTGCCTGGTCTTTTTCCTGAAGCGCAATATTCAAATCAGTGATACTCAAGTCATTCAGGAAATACCTCTTTTTTGCAATCTCAAACCGTTCATTTGCAGTAATATCGGCCTCTGCATTAGTTTTCATTTGCTCTTTTATCATAGTTAGCTGCCTCAGGGTTGTATAAATTTCCTGCTCAAAATTTACCTGGGCCTGTTTAATGTTCGCTGCAACCAGTTTCTGATTAGACAGGGCAGTTTTAATTCTAGAAGCCGAGCGGCCCCAATCCAAAATGGGAATTTGAAAACCTAAAGTTACTTCCTGTTGATCCTTGGCATTCCTATAAATCCCCGGGAGTTGGTTAGCAACATTTGTTAAGCCAAAAGTACCAAACAGGTTCACTTTTAACCCATTTTCACCTTTTGCCTTAGCAACATCTTTATCGGCTTCAAGCAATGCCCGCTTAAACTCAATGGCTTTTTGTCTGTTTTTTTTAGCTTGCTGAACCGCTAATGTTGCATCAACCTCGAAAGTGAGTAAATTTTCCGGAAGGATGAGTTGAATTTGGTTTGCAGCCGAAAACCCAATAAAGGATTTCAGTTGAAGATCTGAAGTTTCGGCATCAACGTTGGCCTGCGACACAGCTTTCCGTGCGTTTAAAACACCCAATTTCAAACGTAGCAACTCATCTTTCGATAACCTTCCCAAAGCAGCTTTGCCCTCACCAATCTTATAAATCGTTTCGTTATTCGACAGGTTCTTGGCTGCTATATCTTTGTTGATTTGGGCAATAAGCAAGCTAAAGAATAATTCCGATGCATCACGTCCAACCACTTCCATATCTTCTCTGTATTTTTTTAGTGATTCCTCATACCGCAGGGGTTCAATTTTCTTATCCCACGATAATGAATTGAATGCAAATAGGGGTTGATTTAAACCAATAATCAAAGGATTTCCATTATAGCGGGTTTGCTTACGATCGAAATCTGAGAACCGCAATACATTAGAGCCTAGAAACAATTGCCCGCCAGTTAACCCGATATTTTGCGTTAAAGCCAGATTCAATTGTGAGTTATCATTAATTACAGGCTTAAATTCTACTGTTCCATCGGGTTGTACAACAGGTATATTGGTTTTGCTGAACTGAGGTAATGTTCCATTTAGCCCTAATTGCGGGCTATAGTTCGATTTAAAAGTTTTGTACTGCCAATACTGATTTTCACGAATGGTTACCGCTTGTACTGCTGCAGTTGAATGCGTTTTAGCGATCTCGATAACGTCCTGCAGATTTAGTTTTACAGTATCAATTCCACTTTGGCTTTTTACCAGCACAGGCATAAGTATTCCGGCAAGTAATATTAACTTGAACATGGCTCTGTTTTATTTAATTTGGATTATTTGATCTTTAATTTACTGAGGTGGATAAAGTCCTGCATTTCTGAGGTAATTACGCGTTCACCCGCTTTAATTCCTGATAGGATTTCTACATAATCTGAATTGCTTTGGCCTATTTTCACTTTACGGGATACCACATTTTCACCTTCTAGTACAAACACTTTTTGTTCTTCAGAACCGTTAAAGGCAGCACCATTCTTTACCCTTATCGTATTCTCTTTGTAAGAAGTAATCACGAAAACATCTACCTTTAAATTAGATCTGAGTAGCTTCGAACTTTTGCTATCTAAACTGATAGAAAACTTTACATTCCCATTTTCAACAGCTGCCAGTACATAGTTAATACTTCCCCTCAAATCAGTTTTATAAATCCGCACTAAAGCAGATCTACCTACTTTTACTTCATCTGCATACGTATCAGA
>NZ_CAMLHF010000255.1 GCF_946479715.1 uncultured Pedobacter sp.
GGCACTCTGGTTCCAGCTTCCAATATGCTGTATTTTCCACCCCTAAGCGTACCTGTAGGTGTATGGCCATTTAATTTGGTCACTGCCTCGTCCTGATAACCATCATCCAAAACAGGACCATTATCACTTGAAAAAATGATCATAGTATTTTTGTCCAGACCAGCTTCCTTTAGCTGTTTAACAATCTCTCCCACAGTCCAGTCGAGCTGTAAAATAGCGTCTCCACGTAAACCTAAACCACTTTTACCCCTGAACATTGTTGCAGGCATACGTGGTACATGAGGCTCGGTTAATGCAAAATATAAAAAGAAGGGTTCTTTTTGATTTTTTTGTATAAAATCCTTGGCCTTGATTAAAAAAGTTGAAGAAACTTCCTCATCTACCCAGCGGGCAAGTTTTCCTCCACTCATATAACCAATACGGCCAATTCCATTCACAATTGTATTGTTATGGCCTTGTCCCGGGGAAGACTGCAGTTTTAACAACTCCGGATGTTCTTTACCAGTTGGTTCATCTCCCACTTTCTCCACATAATTTACGCTTATCGGATCTTTAGGGTCCAATGCAACCACATTATGATTTTCCAGGAAAACAGTAGGAACACGGTCTGCTGTAGCCGGAAAGATAAAGGAATAACCAAAGCCAACCTCATTTGGTCCAGGCTTGATTTCATTATTCCAATCTTTTGCAACGGCCTCACCAAGTCCCAAATGCCATTTGCCTACAATACCAGTTTGGTAACCTGCTTTTTTAAAGAGATTAGGTAAGGTTGTTCTATCAGTAGGTATAATTAATGCTGCATCTCCCGGCAAAATGCCAGTTCCTTTTTTACGCCATGGATATTCGCCGGTCATTAGCGCGTAACGTGAAGGTGTACACGTTGCCGAAGTACAATGTCCGTCAGTAAAGCGGATGCCAGAGGCAGCAAGTTTATCTAAATTTGGTGTCTTTATTCGCGTAGCACCATAACAGCTCAAATCACCATAGCCAAGATCATCAGCGTATATGTAAATAACGTTTGGCTTCTCTCCTTTTTGGGCAAAAGTTAAATTAGCCAGAAGGGACAATAGAATAACTAATATTTTTTTCATTTTTATTATTTTAGGTCGGGGTTGATATGCGCGCTTATACTTTCCCGCCGCCCAAATTACAAAATATTAGATAACGTTCTTTACATCAATAAATCTAGAATGGTTTTGGGGGAACTATTAGACAGACATGAAGGTCTCCGCAGGGTCTTTCTAGGGCCTTGCTAGGGCTTCGGTAGGGCTAGTTGCCCTATCAAGGCCCTAGCAACCCCCTATCAAAGCCCCGTCAACGCCCTAGCACCAGACAAATACTGGAAGTTATAGATATATCTGCAATTAATTAATCACAATATTGCGTTTGGGTGGGTCTGCATGCAATAAATGCTTTACAAAAAAATCTCTTTTTCTTCGTCTTCCGTATGCGCCACCATCACTGTGTCCCATTCCGGGTATAGATAGTAATTCAAAATCTTTGTTTGCTTTTATCAAGGCATCAGCCAGGCGATAAGTAGATTCGGGTGGCACATTTTCGTCTGCCTCGCCAACAATCAGAAACAAATCACCTTGTAATTTCGCTACGTTGGTGATGTTGGACTGCGCATCATAATGAGGCCCGACCGGATAGCCCATCCACTGCTCATTCCACCATTGCTTATCTATCCTGTTATCGTGACATCCGCAGGCCGATACCGCAGCTTTATAAAATTCAGGATGGAACAGCAAAGCGCCCGTTGAGTTTTGCCCTCCGGCTGAAGTGCCATAAATACCCACTCTGCTGATATCTGCGTTAGGATATTTTTTGGCCATTGCTTTTATCCATAATATACGATCCGGAAATCCTGCATCAGCCAGATTTTTCCAGCATACGTCGTGAAAAGCTTTTGAGCGGTTAGCGGTACCCATGCCATCCATCTGCACAACAATAAAACCCAGTTCTGCAAGGCTTTGCATTTCGCTATAAGGCGTAAAATTCTTTGGCACAAAGCTATCCTGTGGACCAGCGTAAATATATTCAATAACCGGATAGGTTTTACTGTTATCCATTTTTGATGGCTGCCATACTACTCCCCAAATATCTGTTTTGGCATCTCTTCCTTTAGCAACAAATACTTCGGGTAATTTAAGCCCTGCTTCTGTAAAACCGATGGTAGTACCCCGCTCTAATTCCATGATGTTTTTGGCATCAGCAGTTCTTTTAACAACGGTTACAGGTGCTACATTGATCTGTGAATAGGTATCCACATAGTAGCTTCTGTCGGGAGAAAATACTACCCGGTGATTGCCCTGCTCAGGGTTGAGTGCTATTGTATTTTTACCATTAAAATTAACCCGGTACTGATGTACAAAATAAGGATCTTCTTTTGTATTTACACCACTGGCACTAAACCATAGCTCTCTTTTCTCCACGTCAACACTATCAATATCACGCACTACAAAATCCCCCTTTGTGACCTGAAATTGTTTACCTGTTAGTGTATTTACTAAATAAATATGGCGGTAACCATCTTGCTCGCTTGTCCAGATTACTTCATTGGTTTTGGGCAAATAATGGGTGTAAATACGATCTTCATAAATAAAAGTTTTTGCCTTCTCATCTATAATATTCCTGGTTTTGCCGGTTTGTATGTCTACTTCAATCACTCTAAAACGTTGGTGACCACGATCTACTTTCTCATAGAGATAATACCTGTTATCATTATTCCGCCAATGCAAAGGCTGTGGCCCAAAAAAATCGATTTGCTCCGTATCTACCTTTATTGCCTTTTTGGTTTCAATATTGAAAACAAAAGGCTCATAACTGGTGAAGGCATCCCCCGGTTGCGCATACTCATGTGATTTTAACTGTCCTCTGGTTGTTCCTGCTACTGCGCTCAGCACATAGTAAACACTATCTATTTGCTTAGGATTCGTCAGGTATCCTACAACATTTTTGCTATCGGGCGACCAACTGAATTCAGCATAAGGTCTTTTTTCTGTCCCGTCTGTTGTTAGCTGAGTTTCTGCTTTACTTTCGGTATCTGTTACAAAAAGGTTCCCGGCCTTTAAGCTGAGTGCTTTTTTCCCATCCGGGGATAAGAGCCTTGAAGGGGTTCCCTCCCATCTCGATCTTTTTCTTTGTAATGGTTTCCTTGGATCGTAATTAACAAAGCTGGTATCTTTAGCTTGTCTGAAACTGTAATCGTCTAAATTAATTTCAAGCCATTTCCCATTTAATTTGAGTGTCAATAGGGTTCCCGAATTGTCAAAAAATAGCCTGTCAAATTTTAGCTTTGTAGCTTCCTGCACTTTATCAAAGAACTTGTTTGATATCGTGGCAACTCTGGCATGATCAAAGGCGGGTTTAGGTGCACCACCAGCTATATTTGCATAAATAAACTCCCAGTTACGATCAGCCAGGTTTCTTTTGTACCAAAATGAATGTCCGTCTGCATTCCAAAATGGAATTATTTCATTATTTACGGCCACCTTTCTCACTGCACTGTCCAGTTGTCCAGCCTGAGAATAGGCTCGTTCCATCTCTGCACCTGATGGGCTAAAGGGTAATAATTGATTTTGTTGAGCTTTGGAACTGAAGGCAATAACTATTAAAAAGAGACAGATACTACTAATTTTCATGTGTATTATTTTTAAATTTTCCAATCACATAGTAAACAGGTATACCGATCAAAGTAATGATAAGGCCTGGCCAGGTGAAACGGGGTTTATATAGGATCAGCAGGATGCAAAATGCTAAGCCCATAATGATATAAATAGTTGGCAAAATTGGATATCCAAAAGCCTTGTATGGACGTTCAATATCAGGGCGCTTTTTTCGAAGAATAAATATACCTCCAATTGTAAGCATGTAAAACATCACTACAACAAAGGAGATCATATCAAGCAGATCGCCATATCGGCCGCTAAGGCACCACAATGAAGCAACCAAACACTGGATCCAAAGGCCAAAGGCAGGTACAGCGTTCTTGTTTAAGGAACCCACTTTCTTAAAAAAAAGGCCATCTTTAGCCATAGAATAATAAACCCTGGCACCAGCCATGATCAGCCCGTTATTACATCCAAAGGTAGACACCATGATCATGATCGCAATAATAACAGTGCCTGACGACCCGAATATAACCTGCGAGGCAGAGACAGCAACCCTGTCTTTATCTGCATGCGCCATGTCGTTAAGCGAAAGCACACCGGTATACATGATATTGGTTAAAATATATAATATGGTGACCATGATGGTACCGAGTGCAAGGCTCAGACCAACATTCCTTTTTGGATTCCTGATCTCGCCCGCAACGAATGTAACATTATGCCAGGAGTCGCTACTAAAAATAGAGCCTACCATAGCGGCAGCAATTGCACCAAAAGCAGCCATTGTAGTATAAGCACCTACGGCCGACGATCCAGCCAGTGGTTTCAACTCCCAGGCGTCTTTCCAGTTACTTTGCCAGATATCTTTTTGTAAAAAAAATAAACCGAACACAATCAAACCAAAAAGGCTCAATAGCTTGGCCATGGTAAAAACTGTTTGTATTGACTTGCCTGCATTAACACCCCGGCTGTTTACGTAAGTTAGAATAATGATAACAACTATTGCGAGCAGCTGTGCGGGTGAAACATGTAAAAACCCAAGATCAATAGCTATATGGTCTTCACTAAACTGTGGTAATAAATAAGCGGTAAACTTTGCAAAAGCCACACCAACAGCAGCAATAGTAGCGGTTTGAATAACTGTAAAAAAACTCCAGCCGTATAAGAAACTTATTAATGGATTATAAGCCTCTTTTAAATACACATATTGTCCGCCCGCTTTTGGGTACATGGAGCTTAATTCGCCATAACTTAAAGCTGCAGTTAGTGTCATAAACCCTGTAATCAGCCAGACCACCATTAACCAACCCGAGCTCCCTACATTCCTGGTAATATCAGCACTTACAATAAATATTCCTGATCCGATCATACTGCCGGCAACAAGCATCGTTGCATCAATTAACCTGAGTGAAGATTTAAATCCGGTAGGTTCTTGTTTCATAATTTATAGAATTTCCATTGGGTCGTAAAATCTCTTTTCAATGACTGACCTGTTAATGTTGCCCTCACCATTTCCATCGGAATCAGGTTCTCTTTCATCACCCGTTCATGAAATTCGTTATAGCTCATTTTTCCACTATCTACGAGTTCGTGTTTCAAAGCCATCAATTGCAACCCGCCGATCATATAGGCGACCTGATATAAAGGACTATAACCACCTTCAAATGATCTCCTGACTTCACCCTCTGCATTGGCAGGTTCATGGCCTACTCTATTTACAAGAAAGTCGACACACTGCCCCGGTGTCCATTTACCTAAATGATAATTCAGCGAAAAAATAATCCTTGCACAGCGATGCATCCTCCAGAACAACATGCCGATACGCTCTTCGGGGCTTTTAGCAAAACCTTTATCATACAAAAGAAGCTCCCAATACAGGGTCCATCCCTCAATTCCAAAAGGTGTGGTAAAAAGTTCCCTGTAGTTTTTATAGCGGCTATTCATATAATACTGCAAATGATGGCCTGGCAGTAATTCATGTTGTACGGTACCCCTTGAAAAGTATGGATTGTTGCCACGCATACTCATCAGCTTATCGCCTTCATTCATTGTATTTGTTGGATACGATACACTAATTTCTCTCCCTCCGGTAAAAAATGGATTGACCAGCTGTCTTTCAGCCGACATCATCACCATCCCCCAAGTTTCTTCTGCAAGGGCAGGAATTTTAATTAAATTATGTTCTCTTATGAAATCAAGTGCCTCTTTCTGCAGTTGCACAATTAGTTCTGGCTGCTTACCGGGAGCAACAAAACTTTGTTTGACTTTCTCCTGGGCCTTTTTCCAATCTTTCCCAAAACCCATTTCGGCCGATGCTTTTAATAACTCCTGATCACAAAATGCAAACTCTTTTTCTGCAATTTTAACGAGCTCTTCTGGCGTATAGGGAATCATTTCTGCACTTAATTGTCTGATAAGTTCGGCTTGCCCAATTGGGGTTCCTTTTATTCCATAATCAGTATCCTTTTGATCGGGTTCCTTAGTAGTTTTTCCAGAAAACAATGATGCATAATTAGTTAAAGCCACGGTTAATGCATCATAAGGTTTTGGCACCCACCAATCGAATAATGGATCATACCCTTTATAAAATTCGTAAAAGCCTCTCAGTCTCGTTTTCAAACCGGAAATTGCCTCATTTGCAGTTGCTGATAATTTCTTATTCAATGTTGTCTCTTTTGACAAGGATGCATTTGAAGCTTCTACTACTTTGAGTATTGCCTTTAGCTTTGCGGCCACTGTCTGCCAATCCATCGCTTTTCCCCTTCGTCTATCCTTTTCTAATGCGTAGATATCCGTGGCAAAAGGAATGTACTTAAGGATAG
>NZ_CAMLHF010000256.1 GCF_946479715.1 uncultured Pedobacter sp.
CGATCTGTTTATCATACAGCTTGCTACATTATCTTTCTTCTTTCTTGTGTTCATCCTGTTCTCCATAACGTTGTACACGCTAATTTGGTTACTTAAAAATATTGATGAGAGCTGGAGTGGTTGGTTTAACATTAACCGTTCGTTAATGATTAATGCAAACAAGATACTTTACAAAACCAGGATTCAATTTTCTATTGTTTTGTCGGTAGTAGCAACCTTACTCATTGTGGGTTGGATTACCTATTTCTATATACGTAACGAATACAGGAGACAGCAACAGGACTTCATTAAAGAGAAGGTGAGAAAAGTGCAGCAATCATATGAAAAACTGATTTTAGCAACAGGAGTACCTGCACCCACAGATAGAGCAGTAAACGAATTCAACCAGTTTGCTGATATAAATGCTGCCTATTTAAATCTTTTTGATACCAATGGATTATTGATATTTACCTCGACACCAAAAATGTATGATCTTGGTATTATAAGTAGAAGAATGGCGTCAAAGGCTTTTCTCCATTTAAATCAATTACAAGGGTCAGACTATATTAACCCCTCTGAGAGGATAAGTAATTTTATCTACTCCTCAGCATACGCACCTATCAGAAATGCTCAGAATCAAACGGTAGCCTATATTGGAATGCCTTATTATGCGAACGAAGCAGACTATCAAACCAGAATTGGTGTGTTCATTAACACATTGATTAATATATACGCTCTGGTGTTTGTGGCCATTGGGATACTTGCTGTGTTTCTGGCCAATCAAATTACCAGTCCGCTGACGTTTATTCAGGATAGTATTAAAAAGACAAAACTGGGGCAAAAGAATCAGCCTATAGGTTGGTCACGTCATGATGAAATTGGATCGCTGATAAAAGAATACAACAAGATGATTGCTGCGCTTGAAGAAAGTGCTGTTAAGCTTGCACGTTCAGAAAGAGAAAGTGCATGGCGCGAAATGGCAAAACAGGTAGCTCATGAGATTAAGAACCCTCTTACCCCATTAAAACTTGGCGTGCAGCTGCTCGAAAAGTCCTGGAAAGAAAAGGATCCTAATTTTCAAAAGAAATTTGAAAGGTTTAGCAAATCATTCATTGAGCAGATCGACAGTCTCTCTACCATCGCATCGGAGTTCTCTAATTTTGCTAAGATGCCTGATACAAAGCTTGAGAAGCTTCAGTTATTACCTATAATTGGGCAGGCCAGAGATGTTTTTAGAAATACCCAGGATGCTGAAATTTACATTCTTAATAACACTAATACAGATGTTGTTGTGCTGGGCGATAAAGATCAGGTACTGCGTACCTTTAACAACTTATTCAAAAATGCAATTGAGGCTGCTGACGTTAATACGGTATGCATTATAAAGGTAAATATCTCCAATAATCAGGAACGCGTATTTATTGAGGTTGAGGATAACGGAAAGGGTATTGATGCTTCTTTACAGGATAAAATATTTGTGCCTAATTTCACAACAAAATCGTCGGGGACTGGCTTAGGATTAGCTTTTGTTAAGCAAGCTGTAGAGAATGCGGGTGGAACGGTGGAGTTTAAATCTTTTGGTGAGGTGGGTACTACATTTTATCTGAGTTTCCCTTTATCTTAAAACAATTTCTGCCCGACCCATTGTGTAGCCGTCTGCATATAGAATGATCGAATATTCTCCTTTTATAAATTCATTAGGATTAATCCAATCCATGTTAAAACTGGTATTGTCGTCATTGTAGGAGATAGATGTTGATGAACTGAATTGCATCTCTTGTCCATCAGCCTCAAACATGTTGTTTTCGTTTGCGATAAGGTTGCCTGCCGGATCAAATACACGGAGGTAGATTTTGTGATAATCTTTTTGGGCAAGCGGATTGGGCGCAATATCAAACTTTACGCTTAATTTTTTTGCTGAACTGGCCTTTGTTACCTCAATGTTTTTGCCGCTACTTTTTACCCTGTAGGCAATAATATGCACATTCGCTGCCTTTAAAGCGGCACTGGTTTTTACTTTTGCGCTGAGTTCCTGATTTCTTTTTTCCAGTTCACTGGCCTTCTCGCTGGCAACGCTGACTGAAGCCTTCAGACTGTCTCTCTCGCTTTTAAGAAGAGAATTTTCTTTTTTTAAACGAAGGATATCTTCATTATAGATTTTCACAAATTCCCGAAGCTCACGAACTTCTTTTTGAGCAGCAACAAGCTGTTCCTGGGTAAGCTCACCATTTTGGAGTGCTGCTTTAAGTTCAGCAATCTTTCCGCGGGCAAGTTCCTGTTCCTTAATTAATTTTTCACTTAAAGTAAGGTTCAAAGCGTTTACCTTGTCAAGTTCAATTTCAATTTTCTCAACCTCCAGTCTTAAACGATCTTTCTCTGTGCTAACCGTAACAAATCGTTCGTTCTCCTTTTTATCTTTGATAAAAAGGTAGGCGTTGGTACCTAATAAAGCAACAATAACAACAACTAAAAAGTAGATTTTATTGCGGTCGCCTTTATTTACTGGATCACTCTTATCTGACATTACTTCAATTCTTAACTAAATTAGGTTGAGGCGCGAACATAAATAAAAATATAACAATTGGTAAAAAAAACATTCTATTTGTATGAGACTTTGAAAAAAATCGTTTACTTGCTAGGATTAGGGAACTGAACTGTATTCTGAACACAACAAATGAAACTAAATTTTATACTATCACAAATTAGAAAGGATGTTTAAACTCACTTTTTATGCACTATTATTAACCATAGTACAACCATTATCCCTTTTTGCGCAAGACACATCAAAAATTGCTCCAAAAAGAGAGTTTAGAGGGGTTTGGGTGGCAACTGTTGCTAACATAGACTGGCCTTCTAAACCTGGTCTTAGTGTAGATCAGCAAAAGCAGGAGCTTATAGGTATTCTGGAGAAGCACAAAGAGAATGGTATGAATGCCATAATGCTTCAGGTTAGGCCCGCTGCAGATGCATTTTATGCAAGCCCAAGAGAACCATGGAGCCAATGGTTAATGGGCAGGCAAGGGGTTGCTCCAAGCCCGGGTTATGATCCATTAGCCTTTGCAATTAAAGAAGCGCATTCACGAGGGATGGAGCTCCATGCATGGTTTAATCCTTACAGAGCCACAATGAGCCCTAATGCAGTGGTTCATGAAAGCCATATGACCAGAAAAAGACCTGAGCTTTTCTTTACTTACGCAGGTAAAAAACAATTTGATCCTGGAATACCAGAGGTTAGAGAATATATTGTGCAGGTTATTCTGGATGTTGTAAAAGGATACGATGTGGATGGAATACATTTCGACGATTACTTTTATCCATATAAAGTTGAAGGGCAGCGGATAAATGATGCCGCAACATTTAGTAAATATGCGAATGGTTTTACAGATATAAATGATTGGAGAAGAAACAACGTTGATGTACTTATTAAGCAATTGAATGACAGTATTCATTACTACAAAAAGTATGTTAAATTCGGTGTTAGTCCATTTGGAATCTGGAGAAACAAGTCTGAAGATACACTTGGGTCCGAAACCAGCGGATTGTCTAATTATGCGGAGCTTTTTGCAGACTCCAGAAAATGGGTTAAAGAGGGCTGGGTAGATTACATTAACCCTCAGATATATTTTAGCTTTACGCGCAGAGTGGCGCCATTTGCTACATTAGTAGATTGGTGGAGCAATAATACCTATGGCAGGCATCTTTATATAGGACAAGCAGCTTATCTGGTGAACCAAAGAATGGAGGCCGCATGGCGATTACCTAAACAGATGCCTGATCAGATCAGGTATATCAGAAAAAATAATCGGGTACAGGGTAGTGTATACTTTAGCTCCAAGTCATTTTCTACTGTAGCACGTGCATTTGGAGATTCCTTAAGAAACGATTTTTATAAATATCCTGCGCTTCCACCTCAAATGCCATGGCTTGATGATGTAATGCCTAACCAGCCACAACAACTTATTGCAGATGCTTTGAATGATGGTGTGCATCTAAAATGGCAAAAGCCTGTTCCTGCCGAAGATGGAGAAACTGCTTCCGGATATGTAATTTACCGTTTTGAAGAAGGTGAGAAAATAGGAATATTAAATGCCAGAAATATTCTTAAAATAAGTTTTGAAGAATTTACTTCCTATATAGATACTGATGTAGACAGTGGTAAAAGATATAATTACCTGGTTACGGCACTGGATCGGTTAAAGAATGAAAGTGAACCTAGCGGACCGGTAGGTATACAGGCAAAAGAAGCTCTGGCGCCAAATTAGTAATACATTAAAATAAAGAAGGGGCAATCGCCCCCTTCTTTATTAAAGAATCATCTCTATTTTTGTTGTGGTAACAAAACCAGGCGGATATAATTATCCTCATTTAAATATTTCTGAGCAGTAGCTTTTGTGCTTTCAACTGAAACACTATCTAACCTCTGCTTTTCGCCCAATAGCTGGTCTAAATTTTCTCCGTTTTTTAAACGGCTGCTAAGGTAGCTTAACCAATAATTGTTGTTACGCAAATTAAGCTCAAACTGGCGTTGTTCTTCTGATTTGAATTTGGTTATATCGTCTACAGAAGCACCGCTAGCTTTAATCTTGTTTACTTCATCAAGTGCTGCAGCAATGAGCTTTTCTACATTAGCAGGAGCACAGCTAAATGAAATATTAAAGTAATAGTGCCCGGCAGGATACTTTTCCAGACTTAAGCCAACCTGTGGACTATAAACGCCACTTTCCTTTTCGCGTAAACGCTCTAATATCTTTATCTCTAAAGCACCTTTTAGCGCATCAAGTTGTACGTTGTTGTCGGCATTAAACGTATAATCTCCATGGATGTATAACTCAACGGCAGCCTTATCTTCCAGACCTTTATAAACGGTTTTACTGATCTTTCCTTTAGGTGCCCTAACTCCTCGATCAATAAAATCCTGTTTTTTATTCAGAGCAGGTAAGCTGGCAATATAGGTTTCAATAAAAGGCTTAATGGCGTTAATGTCAAATGCACCCACAATGATGAACGTTTGTTCACTGGCATCGGCAAAGCGGTCCTTATAAAAGTCAAAAGTCTTGTCTAGCGAAACTTTATCCAGATCTTGCAGATTAGTAGGCATAGCACGCTTGTTGTACGACGATAATACAGCCTGAACAGTATCACTAAATACACTGTTAGGGTTTGCATTTTTATTACCCAGTACAACTTTATAATCAGAGATGTTCTTGTTAAATATCTCACTATCTTTTCTTGGATTGGTAGCGTAGGCATAAATCATTTGAAAAGCTGTTTCAATATCTTTTGGAGAAGAACTTCCACTAAAGCCCTGATATAGGTCGTCTACATAAGCACCGGCACGGCCAGTGTTACCGGCTAAGAGCTTTGATAATTGTGTTGGATTAAACTCACCAACTCCACTTTGGGCAATCAGACTTACCATTTGGGCCGATTCAAGATCCTCATCGTTAACTACAGACATTCCCCCTTTAGAGAATGAACTGAAGATGACCTGGTCATTTTTAAAGTCTGTTGGTTTTAAAAGCACCTTAATTCCGTTGCTCAATGTTAATTCGGTAACGCCTACGGCATCAATCTTCTTTTCGCTGACAACTTTGCCCGCAGTAGGTTTTTTCTCTAACAGGGGCTTGTTTAATGAGTTGTCTATGTAAGCAGTAATGCCGGCACCGGCATTTTTTACAGCGGCAATCAATTGGGCCTCTGTTGGCAGACTAGCTTTGTCCTTTTCAGGAGCTTGAACCACAATGATCTGATTTTCTTTTGGTGTAAGCGTTTTTACCAACGCATTTATATCCTCAAGGGTAATATTGGCAACTGCTTTTTGGGTTTCTGCGTAAGTATAGTCAATAGAAGGAATGGTGCTTCCTTTAAGGAAGTTATTCAGGTACTGCTGTACAAAGTTTGATGATGCTGTTTTATCCTTTTCCTTGTATTGTTTTTCATTGCCTGCAAGGATGTTTTTCTTAGCAACGTCCAATTCCGATTGAACAAAACCGAATTTGCTCATCCGCTCATTTTCAGCAAGTGCACCTGTAAAAGCTTTTTCCAGCTGCTCGCCCGACTTCGCTGCAACTACAGTTTGGAAAGCATTAATACCCGAAACCAAACCGCCTTGATATGGTCCGAATGAGCTTTGTCCAAAAATAAAAGGAGCATTCTCTTTTTGCAGAATCTCTTCAAATCTTGCACCCAGCATGCTATTCACCATAGAATACATGATTCTCTTTTTAAAATCGGCAGTTGTTTTTGTCGCATTCCCACGTAATTTATACATGATGATGGCAACATCATAAGGCTGCTCAGGATCCGTAATTACTTTAACAAGTGGTTCTTTATTGTCAGGCAAATCATAATTTAAGCGAGGTCTTGGATTTGCCGGATTAGTTAGGTCAGAGAAGTTGGCCTTAATTAACTGCTCAACTTCATTTACATCAAAATC
>NZ_CAMLHF010000257.1 GCF_946479715.1 uncultured Pedobacter sp.
TCATCTGCACATGCAAATGAATCTCTTACATAGTATTTCTTTTTACTTAGATAAGATGTTACTTTTTTATATAACGCATCAAATTTTTCCGGTTCAAATTTGATATTTATATCTCCCCACCAAACCGAATCGCGCGTTATTTCGTCACATACGATAAATCTGTCTTTTGGAGAACGGCCAGTAAATTTCCCTGTATCTACTGCCAGTGCGCCGGTATCGGCCAGTGATCCTTCACCATTTTTCAAGGCCTCCTCAACCAATTGCGCGACATTAAGCTGATATAAAGCCATATCCGAATCGAGATTCAGATAGCTCAAATCAGGCTTAAGCATAAATGCTTTGCTCATAAGAATAATAAGTTAGTCGAGCAAAGTTATGCAGATAAAAAGGTAAAAACAGCTTTTTTAAAGAAAAAAATAACTTATTGTTGCTTATACACTTACAAATAACAGGCTGTTATTCAGAATCTTAAATACAAATTATCCTCCAGATTTTTTTACTTTATAACCTTCCTTTTGCAGAAGTAAAAGCACTTTATCTCTAAAATCTCCCTGGATTATGATCTCGCCATCTTTTGCCCCCCCTCCTACGCCACATTTCGTTTTCAGCATTTTAGCCAAATTCTCCAATTCTTCATCGCTTTCTCTAAAACCTGTGACTAAAGTGACCGCTTTTCCACCTCTGTTTTTTCGATCTAATGTAACCCTTAAGTCCTGTTGGTTTTTAGGTATTGAATGATTAGAGTCATCGCTTTCCTCTTCATAAACGAAGGAAGGGTCTGTGGAATACATTATTCCTCCAAGATCACTTAGCGTTTTCTTTTTAGATTTCATAACTAGGCGTAATTATATTTAACGATAACGGCACAATAGACACATCTATTTCCTTTCCCATGAAAAAAGGTTCTCCATCAATATGTATTGCATCGTCCTGACTGCGGGTAATCTTTATGTTTTTACCTTTTATTATTTCTACAATCTTGGAGCGGTCAGTTCTTGCACTTAACATTTCGTATGCCAATATGGGCAATTTGTACATCGGAAATTCTTTAACAACACAAACATCAAGAAGTCCATCGATTACTGATGCTTTGGGTGCGATATGTGCATTGTTGCCATACTGAGAAGAATTGGCTATGCTGATAACAAATGCTTTGCGCTCATAATCAACTCCATCTATATTAAGCCGGTAGACTTGAGGTTTATAATTTAACACTTCTGTTAACCCCAATTTGAGGTAACCTGTTAATCCTCTTGATTTATTTCCGGCAAAAACAGAGCTAATATGTGCATCAAAGCCCATACCCGCCATATTGAAAAAGGATTTATCATTAAATCTCGCAGTATCGATAATTTCAACATTAAAATTATTAATAACCTTTATTGCAGCAACAGTATTCATTGGTATTTTGAGGAACCTTGCTAATCCGTTTCCGGAGCCAAACGGAATAATACCCAGCACCTTATTCTGTTGCATTACCTTAGTTGCAATTTCATTTATCGTACCATCGCCTCCAACAGCAACAATGACATCAAAATTCTTATTTGCAGCTTCCTCAGCTATTTCCGAGGCATGACCTACATATTCCGTAAAGCTAAAATTTGGGCTAAACTTAGAGCGGTCCAGGTGTGCATCTATCAATGCAGGTATCTTTAACTTATCCTTCCCTCCTGATATGGGATTAATAATAAATAGAATGTTTGATTTCGACAAAACCTTTTGATTAATGATAGTACAAAATAATTGATATTTTTTGACTATTTAAATATATATGCTAATTTTGCAGCATTAAAGTGGACTGATTTGCGATGCTATTTAAGAATAGCGGGATTGCAACCACGTAAAAAAAAGTGCTAACCATATCATACACTTCATTTTACTGCCTGCTATGCAGGGTCTGATTCCATTTTATATAATTGTTTAAATTAAATTTTTAATTATTTAAAATGTCGTATTTATTTACATCCGAATCAGTTTCTGAAGGTCATCCGGATAAAGTTGCAGATCAAATCTCAGACGCACTTATTGATAACTTTTTGGCATTCGATTCAGAGTCAAAAGTTGCTTGTGAAACTTTGGTTACCACGGGCCAGGTTATTTTAGCGGGCGAGGTAAAATCACAAACTTACCTGGATGTGCAACAAATTGCTCGTGATGTAATCAGAAAAATTGGTTATACAAAAAGTGAATACATGTTTGAAGCCAATTCATGTGGTATTCTTTCTGCGATTCACGAACAATCCCAAGATATAAACCAAGGCGTAGACAGAGCCAGTAAAGAGGAACAGGGCGCTGGCGATCAGGGAATGATGTTTGGCTATGCAACCAACGAAACTGAAAACTATATGCCCTTAGCATTAGATCTTTCACATACGCTTTTACAGGAATTAGCACTCTTAAGAAGAGAAAACAGCGAAATTACTTATTTACGCCCTGATGCTAAATCGCAGGTAACCCTGGAATATGCAGACAACAACAAACCAGTTCGTATCGATGCTATTGTAATATCTACCCAGCATGATGATTTTGATGAAGAAGCTACAATGTTAGCTAAAATCAAAAAAGATCTTATAGACATTCTTATTCCAAGAATTATTGCAAAATACCCTCAATATGCTCATCTGTTTAACGATAAGATTGAGTATCATATCAATCCAACAGGAAAATTTGTCATCGGAGGTCCTCATGGTGATACTGGTTTAACAGGCCGTAAAATCATTGTGGATACTTATGGAGGAAAAGGAGCTCATGGTGGTGGTGCATTCTCTGGAAAAGATCCAAGTAAAGTAGATAGAAGTGCGGCATACGCAACTCGTCATATCGCGAAAAACCTTGTTGCTGCTGGTGTAGCTGAAGAAATTTTAGTTCAGGTAAGTTATGCTATTGGGGTTGCAAAACCAATGGGTATCTATATTAACACTTACGGAACAAGCAAAGTAAATAAAACAGATGGCGAAATTGCCAAGATTGTTGAAGATCTGTTTGATATGCGCCCGTACTTTATTGAACAGCGCTTAAAGTTAAGAAATCCTATTTATAGTGAAACTGCAGCATATGGTCATATGGGTCGTAAGCCTGAAACAGTGACCAAAACTTTTAAAAGTCCTGGAGGTGAAGAAAAAACAGTTACAGTTGAATTGTTCACATGGGAGAAATTAGACTTTGTAGATAAAGTAAAAGCAGCTTTTTCAATATAAGCTTAAGAAATATTTATAATGCAAAAAGGCTGACCATAGTTTATGGTCAGCCTTTTTGCATTATAGCGATTTGAACAATGCCCTTTCAACAAAAAAGAAAACCATTTCTAAAAGCCATTGTTTTACTTACAAAAAACAAGACCCATTATGGAACATCCAATAGAAATGAATACGCTTAGTCAGGTTTTAGAAAAATTAAGACTTAAAGGTTTGGATAACGAAATAAAGATGACAGATCATGGTAAAATGCAAGGAGTGGGCATTAATAAAATTTATAACCCCGAAGACCTTACCATAATTAAAACCTATCGCTTTGAAGGAGATTCTGACCCTGGTGATAACTCCATACTTTATTTGTTAGAAGACAAAGACAAACAAATAGGCTATATTCTTGATGCTTATGGAATGTATAGCTCCCAGGAAAATGCCGGATTCGATGATTTTTTAAAAAAAATACCTACTGCCGATAGGGATATGCAAGAGTTATTTAGTTAGCCAAAATAACCTCTACGGTCTGCTTAGGCAAGAAAAACAGATACAAAAAAAGCATTTTAATCGAATGCTTTTTTTGTATAGGAAGCCGGGGCTAGCGGCTCTTTAATGTTTTATGTAAAAAAGACGATACATTGAAATAAAGTCATTATCTTCAAGAAGAATTAAACCAAACTTCTTAACCAAATGTCTTCTTTAACCTCTAAACTGCACCTGAGCATAGCGCTTCTCAGCCTATTTTCATTTACATCTTGTGTAAATAATGATAAAAAAACGAGCATTGAGGCTGGCACAAATAAACTCTTTTCTTTACTCTCTTCAGATCAAACACATATTGATTTCAATAATACAATCATTGAGAATGAAAGAGCAAACATTATATCTTATCAGTACTTCTATAATGGCGGAGGTGTGGCAATTGGCGATTTAAATAATGATGGCCTCGACGATATTTATTTCTCGGGGAACATGACAAAAGCCAAACTATATCTCAATAAAGGGAACTGGCAGTTTGAAGACATCACCGATAAGGCTGGCATAACTGAAATGGGCCTTTCCTGGAAAACAGGAGTTACGATGGCAGACGTTAATGGTGATGGCAGATTAGACATTTATCAGTGTTACTCTGGTGCATTACCTGCAAAGAACAGATCAAATGCTTTGTTGATAAATCAGGGAATTAACGATCAGGGAATCCCGACATTCAAGAACCAAGCCGCGGAGTATGGGCTTGCAGATACCGCATATAGTACCCAGGCCGTTTTTTTTGATTATGATAAAGATAACGATCTTGACATGCTCCTCTTAAACCATAATCCGAAAGTTTTTACTACGCTAGATGACATTTCGGCTCCTCTAATCTTAAAAGAGCCTGCACCAACCATTAGGATTAAACTATACAAAAATGAAAATAAAAAATTCAAGGACGTATCTGACCAGGCTGGCATATATAATTCCTCTTTTACCTATGGTTTAGGTGCAGGAGTAAGTGACCTGAACAATGATGGTTACCCCGACATTTACATTTCAAATGATTATTCAGCTCCCGATTATTTGTACATAAATAATGGGAATGGCACTTTCACAAACCAAATTCAATCCCAAATCGGCCACACGTCTTTATATTCAATGGGTAATGATATTGCAGACATTAATAACGACGGGTTGTCTGATATTTTTACCTTAGATATGCTTCCGGAGGACAACCGCAGACAGAAGTTACTGTTTTCTCCCGACAATTATGAATATTATGATTTGCGCCTGCGTCTTGGCTTCCATTACCAGGATGTGCGTAATATGCTTCAAGTAAATAATGGGAACGGCACTTTTAGTGAAACAGGGCAGTTATCTGGCATTTCAAATACAGATTGGAGTTGGGCACCATTGTTTGCAGATTACGACAATGACGGTTGGAAAGATCTTTTTATAACTAATGGCTATATGCGTGATTATACCAATATGGACTTTCTGAAGTTCAAAGGAGATTTCTTACGTAGCACTGACCCCACTCAAATAAAAGCGAATCTGTTAAATCTGATTCACGAAATGCCTGCGTCGAATGTTAACAACTACATTTACAAGAATAACGGGAATCTTTCATTTACCAATAAAGCTATGGAATGGGGATTAAACACTCCTTCGAATAGCAATGGGGCAGCATATGCTGATTTAGACAATGATGGGGATTTGGATCTTGTAGTTAACAACATCAACCTGCCTGCATTCCTTTATGAAAACAAATCAGACAAAAAAGCGAAAAATCAATTTCTTAAAGTAAAACTGCAGGGACTCGGGCAAAACACTCAGGGTATTGGGGCTAAAATATGGATTTACAATAAAAAAAAGCAACAGTATCTTGAACAAATGCCATCTCGAGGCTATCAATCAAGCGTTTCCCCAATTTTACATTTTGGCTTAGGAGACGCTACTTCCATTGACTCTCTTCGAATAGTTTGGGCAAGCGGAAAACAAGAGGTAATCTTAGGTATAAAAGCAAACCAGCAAATACCTTTATTAGAAGCGAATGCAAAAGTAATATATAAAACTCCGCAAGCTGGCCCTTCCATATTCAAAGAGGTTAAATCACCGATAGCATTCCAACAGCAAAAAAAATCAACTAACGATTTTAAGCGACAACCATTATTAATAAATCCTTTGTCCTTTTCCGGTCCATGCATATCCAAAGCAGATATAAACGGTGACGGTTTAGAGGATATTTATGTTGGAGGAACCCAGGGTCAGTCAGGTGCACTTTTTATTCAAAAAAAGAATGGTGAGTTTGTAAAAAAACCTCAGGCAGCTTTTGCTTCCAGCATAAAAAGTGAGGACGCAGATGCAGTTTTTTTTGATGCCAACAAAGATGGTTTTATGGATCTTTATGTATGCAGCGGGGGTTATGATAACTATACCCCAGAAGATCCATCACTGCAAGACCGGCTATACTTAAATGACGGCAAAGGTAATTTCCGGCAAACAGTTAATGCCCTACCTAAAATGCTAAGCAGCAAGAGTTGCGTCCGCGTCGCAGATTTTAATCAAGATGGTCATCCAGATTTGTTTATAGGAGGAAGAGTAGTCCCGGGCCGTTATCCGGAAACACCGGCCAGCTATTTACTGATTAACGATGGGAAAGGAAATTTCAAAGATCTAATTAAAACTATAGCTCCACAATTACAAAAAGCAGGAATGGTCACAGATGCAGCATGGAT
>NZ_CAMLHF010000258.1 GCF_946479715.1 uncultured Pedobacter sp.
CCCCGTGATTTCTGCTATCTGATTATAATTGAGATCCTGATAAAAACGCATATGGATGACCTCACGTTGTTTAAGCGGTAAGTTATTAATGGCTCCCATCATTACCTCTTTTAACTCCACATCCTGTTCCCTTGAAATAATAGCATCCTCATTTGAATATTCAAATTCTGCAAAAGGCATAGCCTCGAGCTTTGATGCTTTCAGCTGGGAGTTTCTGATGTGGTCCAATATGGTACAACGGGTAGAACGGTAAAAGTAAGCTCTGACGTTGGTGATCTCCCCTATCCTCACTCTGTTCTCCCAGAACTTAATAAAGAGTTCCTGCAGAAGATCATCGACCAGATCAGTATCCTGAATCATGGTAAATGCATATCTGAATAAACCCGGATAAAGTGCTTTGTGAAGTAAGGCAAAAGATCCTTGCTCACCATTCCTGGTCTGATCCCATAACACCATCAAATTGTGGACTTTGTTCATAAGAATTACATATTTGGTTACTGCAATGTTTGGTTTGCAGCAAGCCCGAGAAGAAAGATTTTCAGCTCTGGCTTGCCGTTAATTGCAGTTACGAATATGGTTTGGAATAAAAAAAAGGAAGGGTACAAACTCGTAATTAAGGAGTGTATTTTCGCCCTATGGCGTTTTTTACCCTTAAAGAGCCCTATTTTTCGCTAATCTTTGAATTTATAGCGCTTATTAAAAGACTTGCGGTGTTTCTTTATGAACTCAGATGGGTTGGAATGGAACAATTTAAAAAATTGCTTACTGAAATATTTAGCATCATTAAACCCGGTTTGAAAGGCCGCTTCGTTTACATTACAATCTGTATTGATCATTATCCTTGCCGCAGTACGCAAGCGGATGAAACGAATAAAGGCACTCACGGATTGTCCTGAAATAGACTTTACCCGTTTGTATAAATTGGAATGGCTCATTCCGATCTCCTCTGCAAGGGCCTTAATTCCGAAGTCGGCATCATTTAAATGCTGCTCTACGATGATGATGCACCTTTCCAGGAATTCCTTGTAAGCTTCGGATATGGTCAGGTTATTTGACTGAAGCGTAATCTCATTATAAAAATAACGCTGCAGGTTATTCCTATTTTTCAAAAGATTTGCCACACGGGCAACCAGGTATTCTTTTTCAAATGGCTTGCTGATATAATCATCAGCGCCCCCCTCCATACTTTTTAGCTTTACTTCTGCAGAAGCACTTGCTGTGAGTAATATGACAGGTATATATGATAATGCAGGGTCATTCTTTATCTTTTCACAAAACTCTATTCCATCAATGCCTTGCATCCTGAAATCAGTAATGATCAGGTCAGGTAATTTCTCTGCAGCGAGTTTCAATCCATCAGTCCCGTTTTCTGCTTCATAAAGCAGGTAATCTGATTTGAAGACACTTTTAATATAGGTTCTGATATCTACCTCATCATCAACTATTAAGATACTTTGTTTATCACTAATCAGCTCTACCTCTTCATCTGCATTAAACTCATCAGAAAATGCATCCACTTCGCCAAGCATTTCATTAAATAAGACGGATTCATCCTGATTATCCAGATCTGCGATAACCTCTGAAAAATGCGATTGTCCTTTTAACAAGGTGAGGTAAAATGTGGTGCCGGCACCCAGCTCACTGGTATAACTCAATTGCCCGCTATGGAGGTCTGTAAATTGTTTGGCCAGGAACAGACCAATTCCGAACCCCGGTTTAGCGGAATTATCTTTTCGTATGGCCTGGTAAAAACGTTCGAACAATTGATCGCCTGCATCGGCAGGAACACCGGAACCATTGTCTTCCACTTTAATAAGTACGTCCTGAGTTGTTTCTGTTACTTCGATCAAAACGGCACCACTGTAAGGGGTATATTTTAGTGCATTTGATATCAGGTTAAACAAAACAATTTCCAGTTTCCCACGATCAGCATAAATTTCCAGCTCTTTATTTTCGAAGATAAGCTCATACTGAATCGCTCTTGAAGCTGCTTGCTGGGTAAAACACAGATATACCTCCTGGCACAAATCGTATAAGTTTAATTTCGACACCCGAATGTGGTCAAACCCGGCTTCGGCCTTTCTAAAAAGCAAGAGCTGATCGATTAGACTCAGCATTCTTCTTGCATTTCTGTGGATGAAGCCAAGTTCCTTCATGTCCTCAGAAGATCGGTTTTCTGACTTTTTCATCAAATCTTTAACAGGATTGATGATCAGACTCAATGGGGTTCTGAACTCATGGGAAATATTTGTAAAGAAAGACAGCCTTTTTTCATTCAGTTCTTTTTCGTTCTCATTAATTACGCGCTCTTTCTCATGCTCAAGGCGTTCTTTTTCATGTTTTGCCACTTCAGCTTCATATTCGGCTTTTTTGCGTTCGGCACTGAGATTCGCTATTTTAACTTCATAAGTCAGTTTAGTTTGTCTGGATTGATACAGAAAATACAGATACACTAAAGCAGCTACTGCACTGAAGTAAATTAGGTATGCCCACCAGGTGCGATACCAGGGAGGTAATACTACGATCTTTAAATTAATCTGCTTATTGTTCCAAACTCCTTCAATATTGGTACTTTTTACCCTAAAAACATAACTACCCTCATCCATATGGGTATAAGTAGCTGTGCGCGAATTCCCTGCCTTATTCCAATCTCTATCCCAGCCGTCCATATAGTAGGCGTAAGAAATTTTATCGGCGGCAGAATATTCGAGTGCTGTAAATTCAAAAGAAAACACTGCCTTATCATAAGGAACCTTAAGTTCCAGAACTCTGCCACTCTGGTTTTCTTTTATAAAAGAAGGATGTTGTTCAACTGGTACATTATCAATGTTCAGTCCCGTTAGCAAGAGATTAGGGGCATTATTAACAGGAACAATACTTGCAGGCTGAAAAATATTAAATCCCTTTATCCCTCCAAAAACCATCTCGCCAGATTTCAGCCTGAGGCTTGAATTGATCTGAAACTGGTTACTTTGAAGGCCATCACTCTGATAAAAATTTGTAAACTCCTTTTTTGCTATGTTAAATTTAGAAATGCCATTGTAAGTGCTCATCCAGAGATTACCTTTCTGATCATCGAGCAGGCTAAGTACTGAATTGTTACACAGCCCATTTTCTGTGGTATAACGTGTGGTTATTTTACCCGTCTTTCGATCAAAAAGTAAAAGACCACCACCTTCTGTACCAATCCAGAAATTGCCACTTGCATCTTCATTAATTACCCGAACCGTATAACCAATATTAAAGAACTGGTGTTTTTTACCCAATTTGTCGATTTTCACCAACTGGTTCAGATTCCCTCCCCAAAAAACACCTCCGGCATCCTCATGCAATACAAACAGGTCAGTAAGCTTGGTATCAAAGAGCTCAAATTTATTTTCCGCACGGTTTAATCTGTACAAAGCTCCCAATAAGCTACCCCGGCGTAAAGTAGCTGCCCATAAGGTATGGGCACGATCTTCGTATAAATTGAATACAACTTTACTTTCTATTCCGGTTTGAGGGTTAATGCACTTATACCGCTCAAAAGTTCTAGTTGACCTGTTGTAGCGATTTAATCCGTCGGCAAAAGTCCCCAACCAAATCTCCCCTTTATAATCGGAAATAATGGCGGTAATAAAATTTCCAGACAGGGACTTTGGATCTCCAGGAACATTTTGATGCTGAACAAATGAGTTTGTTTTTCTATTCCAGATATTGAGTCCTGAGTTTTCAGTACCAATCCATAGCTGATCCTCCTGATCGCCGTAAAAGGCCGTAATGGCACTCTTTGCCAGGGATTTTTTGTTTCCAGGCTCATTCGCGATTGTTTGAAATTTCTTTTTATTTGGATCAATGATGCTCACCCCGATAAAAGAAGTACCGATCCATTTCCTGGATTCCTTATCAATATAAATAGAATAAATCATGCCTCCGTCCAAACCATCTTTATGGTCTGCCGTTTTCAAAGATTCTATTTCCGAACTGGAACTATTAAGGAGGTATATCCGTCCGGCAACTGTCCCAATCCAAAGGTTTTTTGATAGATCAAACTTAAGTGTAGATACTGCGCCAAGTATTGGTACATTCCCCTTAGTAAACATCTGTTCCACATTATTCTGCTGCATGTGATACTTAAACAGGCCGTTATTTGTCCCAATCCAGATATAGTTGCCATCAATTTCCATGCAAAGTGACATACTAAGGGAGGTATTTATTAATTCTAGCTTTCCTGAATGATTATTGAGCATACATAACCCAAGATTTTGAACAAATACCCAGAGCCTCCCCTTTTGATCCATCTTTAGCGATTGAACTCCATATGACCTGGTTTCTTTCCCTTTTACAATTAAAGGAATCTGATCTGCGCTAAGTTTATCGGCTTTGCACAAGAGCAGACCAAGGCCTTCGGATCCGATAAAAACATTTCCTTTAGCGTCTGTTTCAATATCTTTGATCACCTCCCTTATGGTATCCGTGCCTCTGGCAGAATGATAAGTTACGGTATTGAATTTTCCTGATAGCTCATCGTAGACACTAATTCCCTGTCGGGTTCCAATCCACAAATGATTCCTGACGTCACTGTTTATGACATGAATAATGTTATGCACTAAAGAATGCGGATCATTCAGCTTGTTTCGAAATACTTTAAACCCGTATCCATCGTACCGGTTCAAACCATCCCGGGTACCAAACCACATAAAACCATTGTGGTCTTGATATATGGAGCGCACTAAATTATTAGACAAACCATTTTCTATCCCCAAATAACCCATAGGGGGAAAATCCATTGCCTTCAATTCAGTGAGGCCAAAAAGAAAAAGCAATAAAATCAGCGAAATCCTCACCCCTGTTCAGTTTATTAATTCAGTAGCCTAAAATAGGCAGATTATGTCTGCATCTGGCCAATACTTTTCAAATAAAAGCAATTCTGTAAAAGCTTCTATTTCAAGTCTCCCAAAAGATTTAGGCCTTTTTGAAGCCTTTGCAGCCTCAATAACGCTTCAAGATAATAATAATCTGCATATATAATGGAAGCATCAACTTCAGATCCGTTGGGTTTATGCCCTGTTGAATGTAAAAGAAATGCGCTATTCTTTTGTCTGCTCTGGTACTGTGCGGATGATAAAGAAGTGAGCATCTGTTCTGCTTTATTTCTATAGGTATTTGCCTTAATTTCATCCTTGATAAATGTTGAAAGTTCCAGCAAGGCGGAAGAAACAATGGCTGCTGCTGAAGCATCTCTTGGGGCTTTTGGAATAGCTGGATCACTGAAATCCCAATAAGGAACCAGATCTGCAGGCAATTGCTTCAAATAAACAGCAGTCACCTTTTGAGCAAAATCAAGAAATTCAGGATCGCCCGTTTCACGGTAGCACATGGTATATCCATAAATAGCCCAGGCCTGTCCGCGTGCCCACATGGAATCATCTGCATACCCCTGGTGGGTTACTCCTTTAATTTTTTTACCGTTTTCTTTATCGTAAACCACTGCATGATAAGAAGTATAATCCGGTCTGAAATGATTTTTCATAGTAGTTTTAGCGTGCGATATTGCTATATCATAAAGCTTTTTATCTCCACCATTTTTTGAAGCCCAGAATAACATTTCCAAATTGATCATGTTATCGATTATGGTATTGTGTTGTGGCCATTCCATATTGGGTACTGACCGTGGCCAGGATAAAATGGTGCCTACCTTTGGATTGAACAGGGTTGCCAAAGTATCAGCAGCAGCGAGTATTATCTTTTTATATTCAGGATTCTTTGTTAAACGATAACCATTCCCAAAACTGTTAAAAATCTGAAAACCAAGATCATGATCAAACGCTTTCATCATAGAAAGTGGTGTAAGCTCGCGCGAAAATTTGTCGGCCTGCGTTCTAAATTTCTGATCAAGTGTACCCTCATAAGCATACCAGAGTATTCCGGGCCAAAAACCGCTGCACCAGTCCTGATAGTTAATGAACTGCCATTGCTGCTGACCGGAAAGAATACTTCTTGGTATATTTTTTACACTATCTGCCGGAAGCTGACGAAACGTTTTATGGATTTGTGAGGCACAATAGGCTATGGATTGCCGGGTGTTCACCTGTCCAAAGCTGATCTTGCTGCCAAGAACAACTACCGCTGTGAAGAAAAGATTTCTGAAAGTATTTATTGTCGCCATATACTAGTGACACTTAATTTTGTCAGTTATACTCAGAAACGAATAAATTTTATATTTAATAGCAAAGAGGGCATCCAGATCGCCGCCCTCTTTGCTATTTATAAAGGGACGGAATCAATTACGGAGCAACAAAGCTCCATTGCTGATTGTTACTTCCTCCTGTTGACCAGAATTGCATTCCAGAA
>NZ_CAMLHF010000259.1 GCF_946479715.1 uncultured Pedobacter sp.
CGTACAGCTCCAGGCATGACAATAGCTATTTATCGGGAAAAAGTTATAAGGAGAAAGCTTGTCATTATCAGGATCATAAGCCTCCCAAAAAGTATCAGCGCCCTTATTTACCATTCCACCCCAATAATCTATAACAGAGGCTTTGGCTTCTTGTGTTAACCCACATTTAATCAAAGCCTCAATATAATAATGATACAGATAAGGCGTGCCCGGCTTTACCACATTATCATAACCCGCAATAGCTTTCATAGCCTTCTGACCTTCAGCCTTACTAGCTACTCCACTCATTATCATCCATGCCTGCGAGGCGTAAGAAACCTGCTTAGAAGCTCCACTTACAAAAAGCCCTGTTTTCTTATCATAAAGTCTTGTTTTAGCCGCCTTGGTCATTTTGTCAATTAACCCATTCAGTTGCGAAACCTCCTTATCCTTACCCAATAATTTAGCCAGCGTCAATGTTTCTTTCATGGTAAAAATCATTATTCCCTGCAAAGAAGCCTGTTTATCCAGCCCATCTCTCCAATCCACAAAGATCCACCAACCGTCTTTTTGAGCCGCATCAACGTTAAACAGCCCGTTATCATCCAGATGCTTGCTAATGTTGTCCATTTGCCGTTTAGCTACAGGCCATAAGTCAAGCACAAACTCACTGTCTTTAGTGGCAATAAAATACTCCTTCAATGCGGCATTAAACAATAGCGAATATTCAAACAAAAATGGCGCACCTGCCTGCGCATGGGGCTTAGGGTTTTCAAATGCATTAGCATTTAAGTACCCATCCGTACGGCTCAATCCTGCAATTAAATACAGACAACGCTTGGTAAGCTCATGATCTTTAAAAGAATAATTGTTAGCCAAAGATTCCAGATACAAATCCCCTATCCATAATCTCCTGTCGCGTTTTGGGCCATCTTCATAAACCGTTTGCATACATTCTTTTAGCGTAGCCTGGCCAACAGCATCAATCTTTTTAATCATTGGATCTGTATTTGCCGCCAATTGAACAGGTACATTTGTAACCGCAGTAACAGCTTTAAAACTCATATCCGTTATCTTAAAATCAAAGTTACCGGAACCAGCTAAAAGATCAATCTTAAGGTATCTAAAAGCCATACGTCGTGGAATAGTGATTGTAGCAGGCAATTCCATTACGGTAATTATTTCGTCTTGCAGCCATGCCCTGGTTAAACCTCCTGTGTACGGATCAAAAGGTGTGGCAAGTTCGCCCGGCACTTCAGCAAATGTCATTTTAAAACGTAAAGGGCCATCCAATACGTTGGCACTTTCCTTCATGGTAAAAGTATAATACCCGGTTAAATGTTCCCCAAAATCAATTACTACACCAGACTGTTTTTTAAAAGCTTGCTGATAAAGCTGATCAACCGAACCTGCCGGAGTAGCCTTCCAACCCTGAAATGCCTTATCATCAGCCTCGAGTTTAACCAATTGCACAGGCTTTTTTTCCTGTTCAGTCAGTTTAGGCTTATTCGTTTCTGCTTTAGCCATCCATTTATCGCGCTGCTCCTGAGTATAAAAATCCTGAGCCGCCAAAAGCGATGGAATGCTAATGCCAAAAAATAGTAGTATTGTTCTTAATCTATTCATCTGAAGTATAAAAAATTAGTGATCCTTTTTAGGATCAATTAACTGAGGGAACCAAGCTTTAAAATAAGTTGCTTCTTTGCCATTCCCCGCCGAGGCATAATCGCATAGATCTACAGTTACAGGCGCATCTCCCTGCTCTTTATATGATTCCGGAGAAAACTTAAGACTAAATTGCAACCACACATTTTCAGAAGTATGAGGTACGGAAACCAAATCAACATATCCGATCTTACCTGAAAGGTTAACAATCGATCCCATGCCAAGCCCTTTTAATGCCTCATCGCGGGCAAGTAAAATAGGCCCACGCATCACTGCTGCATATTGAGGCTTGTCTCCAATAAATTCAACCCTGCCTCTCATATCAAGCTCTAAAGCTATTTCATCGCCATCTTTCCAGCGTCGTTTTACGGTGGCAAACTGTCCGCTAACAACCTCGTTAACCGTAACACCATTTACAGTTAATAAATTCTTCTTGCTCCATTCAGGTATGCGAATATTAATACTAAAGTCCTCAGGTTTAGAAAGCTTTACACTAATCGCAATCTTACCCGTAGCCGGATAGTCTGTATGCTGAACTACACTTACATTTTTACCAGAAGGTGTAGCCAGGGCATAACTCCCTTCAACAAAATAATTTACAAATAAACCATCTGCCGCTTTCATTACCACATGAGCCGGAAGATTAAACAAACCCCTTGGCCCACTGGCCACACAGCAATTAAGATCCATACCACACTGCCCGTTTCCAGGTAAGCGCAATCCATTTAAAGGTGTATATTTTGCCCAATGAAAACCATCGTGACTTGTAGAGCCCAACAAAGCATTATAATAACTCTGTTCAACTGCATCGGCATACTTTGCTTCGCCTGTTAGTCTAAAAAGCTGATGGCAAAGCTTTATCCAGGTTACTGTAACGCAGGTTTCCTGGTAATGAAAAATAGGATCGGCCTGCAAAGATTTACCACCAAACCACATTTCGGCCGATGCACCTGATCCTGCCATATTGATCTCTTTGTCGCGTATATTTTGCCAGGTCTTCTCAACCGCAGTTTTATATGCCTGTTTGCCCGTTATCCTGTACAATTCCAATAAACCTTCATAGCACGACATCATTTCGTATGCCTTTTGCCCCTGTTCAAAAGAATACCAGTTTTCAGGTTTCGGAAAACGTTTAGACACATCAATATCAGCCTTAGAAATTAACTGAGGCCCCTCAGGAGTTTCCCATTGGCGCACAATCTCTTCTGCAAAGTCAAGATATTTCTTATCCTTTGTTTGTGTATATAACAAACAAATAGGCTCCAATACCGATGATGCCGCCATACCCCGGTAATTCCCTTTAGTCACAATTATGCCGTCGGTCTTCTTAATATCTTCTATTAAATTATCCGCAACAGCCTTAGCTGCCTTCAGGCTCTTTTTATCGCCAGTTAGGTTATAATAATCAAGCAAGCCAAGCATACAATACTTTCGTCCCCAAATGTCCCACTGCTTTAATCTGCTTTCTTTAGTATAATTACCGATGTAACCATCAGCACTTTGTGTAGCAATTAAACCGCTAACAGCAGCATCCAGCTTTTGCTTTAGTTCAGGAGTTGGTTTATACCTATAGGCAAGCACTGCCGAAGTAAACCATTTACCCCAAAACTCACTTTGCCATAAACTGGTCTCGTTTCTATGTTTAAACGGTTCAATTAAGGCATCGGCATCCTGAAGCAAAACCCTGTTCTTATAAGAGTTAGACAACCTTTCGCCAATAAACCCACCTATCGTTTCAGATTTTGCCCTGCTGAGCTTATCCTGAGCTACACTAACCCAGGTTACTAAAACAAATCCTACTAACAATAATGAAGTATATTTTTTCATCCTTAAAGGTTTTTTAAGAAACGGTTGGTCCAATATCTGGTTCTGGTGATGTAATAATCATCGGCAAGCGGACTATAATCTAAATAAGTAAAACCTGTAATACGCAATGGTTTGGCCGGTTCAATCTGTGTACCCTCATGCCATTCGTTAAAAGAAGTAATGGCCACATATGGGCTTTTCACGGCAATTGCTTTTTTCCAGTAATCATCATAATACGCGCCATTATCCCTGCTTTGCGTATTGGCACTATTCTCTGGCCGGATCCGCTCATCTATATAACCAGGCCCTACACAGGGGATAAATACCTTATTGTTTTGAACCGCCCATTCCTGCATCTTAGCCCAGTTATTTGGGTTAGAGCCATAACGGAATACCTTAGACACAAAATAAGTATAGAAACCATCAAATTCCGAATCTTTAAAGAACTGATGCTCGTTATCATTTACCCAAAGCCCCATAAAATCAGCATCATATGGCGTTTTTCTAATGGTTGAACTGCCCAAGGGCGATAATACATCCGACCATTCGGCAGCCTTACTCAAATACGAATCATACACAAAGAAAAGCGGCTTCTTTTGCTCAGAATAGTAAAACGCAGCGTGCTTGCCATACGTATCCATAATGTATTTCACGTCAGCTTTAACAGTTAAAGGCGACCTATTGCCATACGGCTCAATCTGAAAGCCGACTTTAACGCCAGCCTTTTCAGCCTCATCCAATATCACCGGAATGCTCTTTGCTGTAAAATGATCCTTACCCCACCAGGTTAAAAAAACAGCATTAATACCTGCTTTGGCAATCATTTTCATGTGCTTAGCCACCAAAACAGGATCATTTGTACTGTAATTACCTAATGATGGGAAAAAATTAGCTCCTATGTTATCACCACCCGGATAGCCCGTAGGGTTACCATTGCTCCAATGCGACCAATGTTGGTCGGCACCATCAAAAGCCTTGGTCTGGTACCAATTGTAGTAGAAGCAAAAAACCTTAGGTTTTATAGCCAAAGCTGATCCGAAAAACAACACAGCCAAAGGCAAAGCAATTATAAATTTCAGTAATCTATTCATTTGGCGAAGGACTAATTGCACTCCAACCACCATCAATCACCAAACTTTGTCCGGTAATGTGTTTTGCCCCGTCCGACACCAGGAACAAAGCCGCATTGGCAATATCAATCGTTTTAGCCGGACTACCCATAGGCGTAATTCTAGACCATACGGCCTCATAATTCGGATCGTCCATGGTACGCTCCGTAAGCGTAGCACCCGGGGCTATCGTATTTACATTGATCTTAAAAGGAGAAAGTTCCAGTACCAGGTTTTTGGCCAGCATTTCAAGAGCAGCTTTAGTCATCCCGTAGGCTGCCAGATCTTTATGCGCCTGATGTGCCGTAACCGATGAGGTAAACAATAAAGAACCACCTTTAGCCTGAGTTTTCATTTGATTGGCCGCGGCCTGGGCTAAAAAAAATGTACCACCAAGGTTTGTATGCAAAACCTTATACAAAGAATCCTGAGGGTAAGTAAAGAAATCGCCAAATAAAGTAATACCAGCATTGGCAATTACAACATCCAGACTGCCAGATGTTTTTACTGCCAGATCAACCATACTTTGTATAAAATCCTTATCACCCGAATCACCTGCACAGGCAATACAATTTCCACCGGCATCCTTAATTGTTTGCACTGCATCATTGGCCAGCACCTCATCTATATCATTCAATAAAACTGTAGCGCCACTAGCTGCCAGTTGTTTACATATTTCAAAACCAATACCCTGTCCGGCACCGGTTACAATTATCGTTTTGTTTTCAAATGCTGTTGAAGTCATCATATTCGTCTTTCGTCTGTTTATATATTAATGTGAATCGCGTAATACTTCACTACCTGAGTTACCCTTTAAAAAATCAAAATCAGCACCTAAATGCGCCTGTTCAACATGTTCTACATACAACCTTGCATATCCCCTCTTAAATTGATTTACAGGATCAGCAAGTAAAGCTCTTCTCTGGTCCAGCTCCTCATCTGGCACCAATAAACTTAACCTTCGGCCGGCTACATCCAGTTCAATCATATCCCCATCCTTAACCAATGCAATTGGTCCGTTTTCGGCCGTTTCTGGTGAAACATGCAGTACCACGGTACCAAATCCAGTTCCGCTCATACGGCCATCAGATATGCGTACCATATCTGTAACCCCCAAATCGAGCATCTTTTTAGGTAAGCCCATATTGCCGACTTCCGGCATACCGGGATAACCTTTAGGACCAGTATTTTTCAATACCAATACACTATCCGCATCTACTACCAGTTCCGGATCATCAATTCTAAGCTTATAATCTTCAATGTTTTCAAATACCACAGCCTTACCTGTATGCTGCATTAAACGTGGATTGGCTGCCGAAGGCTTAATGATAGCGCCCTCCGGACAAAGATTGCCCTTTAACACTGCCACACCAGAATCCAGCTTGAAAGGACTTTCAACAGAGGCAATCACCTCCTGATTCAAAGTTTGCGCCCTTTCCAGATTCTGACCAATATTTCTGCCGTTTACCGTAATACACTCGGCATTCAAAAAGCTTTGCATTTCTTTCATTACGGCAGGCAAACCACCGGCATAATACAGATCTTCCATAAAATGCTCGCCCGAAGGCTGCAGATTAGCGATCAGCGGTATTCCTGCAGAGTATTTATCAAAATCATCAATTGTTAGATCTATGCCCACCCTGCCTGCAATGGCCAACAGGTGTATCACAAAATTGGTAGAGCCACCAATAGCCGCGTTTACCTTTATTGC
>NZ_CAMLHF010000260.1 GCF_946479715.1 uncultured Pedobacter sp.
TTCGATACTTAAATCGAAAAAGCTATCCCATTGGCCACTTTCTGTTAGGTTTTTGTTAACAGCATCAATATCAAAAAACTTGACATGTTTTGAAACCTCCTGTACAAATTTGTAATAATCTGCTTTTGTACGTTGATCAACAGGCGCAATTTCAGGATCTAGTAACGCTGGCATTCGCTGTTGCTGCGTTTGCCCATCTCGTTTAAGGATAACTTTATAATCTATTGCTTTAGCGCTCATGCCAATTTATTATTAGCCTCGTTAAGATAAAACGGATAAACAAGATTGAAACGGGTATTGGTGTTGATTACCTCATAGTCAACAGAAATATCGATTCTGCCCTCGGTAATGAAATCATCAAGAAGATTTACAAGTAGTAACTTAATTCTTGGCTCAAACATTAGAATGGCGTTTTTGACAGTTATTTTTATTGAAGTTTCTGTTGAAGTACTCATTGCTTCGAATACATAGTTTTCAAGATTACAACCATATAAAGGTTGTAGAAACCTTTCGCCAATGGTTGTCGACAATAAAATTTCCAGACTCTTATTTATATCTTCCTCATCGGAAGTCATCAAAACCCGGTTAGTTTGCTTAGAGAAAGTTGGAGGAAAACTCCATCCTCTTCCAAGAAATGAAAGTTCGGATACATCTTTAAGCTTATCCATTTTTTTTAGTATTTGGTGTTTGCTTTATGTTAGGTCAAATAATTTCAACTACCGCGTTATATAGCGTATCATCATTGAACTTTGTTTTGATTACAAAAGCCTCAGGATGGGCTTTTAAATGATTGATCACCCCTATGGCTACTGCCACACATAAAAGTGTCATCTGTTTATTGTTTTCAGGAGGATTTTTTCCCATTACTTCTGGATAATGTTCATTAAATGCAGCCTGAATTGCTTCTGCCATGCTTCCGGCAAGATCTGAGGGTGTTCCTGGGATTAAGGCCATAATTATCCTGTTTTAACTTTTACAGATAATAAACTTGGAGTAGCTGGTGGCATTGGAGGAACGGGCGGTGCCGGACTTACAGGTAATCCTAGCGCGGTTTCGCCCGGGTGCATGTGCGTGGCGTATATGTTTACAATCTGGTTTAGATAAGTAAGCAGCTCATCTCCAAAAACAAGTGGATGTGAGGCGCCGTCAACCAGTTCTATTTGAGGGGCATCAACAACTACTTTTGTATTTCCATGTACCTTTATCAGCCCTCCGTTAATATCTATATTTATTTCATTGCCTTTAGAATCTTTTACAGTGATAGCAGAAGGTTCGGTTATTATTTTATTTCCACTTTGATCTTCAACGCTAAATCCCTGTTTATCATCGCTAATGAATACTTTGTTTTCTCCAGGGGTTTCAATTTTAATTTCTTTAATGTCATCATCAAAAGTCAACTTCATTTTTTCGCGGGAAGTGTAGCCCTTTTTATGGTTGTCATTTGAAGGTTGTATTGGTGGAACTTTATTGGAACTATGAAGCATACCTAAAATAACTGGTTGTCGAGGGTCGTCGTATAAAAAACCAAGAAGCACCTCATCGTCAAGTTCAGGCCTGAAGAACATTCCTCTTTCATCTCCTGCATCCGTTAAGGCTATTCGTGCCCATACTCCATCGTCGTCAGCATTAATGTAAGGCATTTTTACCCTTACACGTTGTTCACCATCAGGATCTTCATTGTCGGTGACGATACCAGTGTGTAAGCCAACTACGCCAGGCAGTAATCCGCCTGCTTTTGGTGCAACAACATGGTTTTCTTCAATAAACGATTCAGGACTATGGCCAAATTGCGCATGTGTTTTCCATCCGTTTGAAAGAGTGTATTCATGTCTTACACCACTTACAAAAGCCTTTCCGTTAAACCGCTGGCCAAGGCCATTCAATTCCACTACATCTCCTGGATTTATGTTAGCAATACCTTGAAATTTCACTCTTCCTCTTATTTTCGATAACCTGGATTTCAATAACTCTGCGTCGGCCCAGGCTTGAGTTTCTTGTTGATTTATAGCACCTGAATGGTTTAAAAATATCTCTGTAGGGCCCGCAACTGAGGCTAAATCTGTTGCTTTAAAACTTCCTTGTTCTTCCAAATCAGAAGGATCGCTGGCTGTGGAATCGGTAATTTCCTGGTTGGCCATATCCCATGTTTTACTAATTACTGAAGTGTACTGATTTCTGCTATCCATCTCTGCATCAAGCTCTATCATTGTTGATCCATGTAAAAGTGAGAGAATGGCATCACCAGTAACAGTGGGTTTTTTGATAATGATATTTTCATCGTTTGTCAATATGACATTACCATTTGCTTCTGTCCTGCTTAAAATGAAATCCCAATCAGTAGAATTGTATTGAACCATTTCTTTGTGGGTAACATCAGTAGATTCAATGTCGATATCTGTAAAATCTGCGTCTTCTAAAATCTGGGTGATAATATCTGAATCAGCGAGATCATGAAAATATGCATTCTTTCTGCCGATTGTTGTTTTTACTGCTTTGTGCTTACATTCTACAGTAAGCAATGGTGCCATACCAGTTCTTATTTTTAGCGATTGTTTAATTATAATTCCTTTAAATATATTTGCAGTAGTGTCTGAATCTCCCGCCTCAATTTCTATTTCATTACCCGGGCTGAATAAATCTCCGTCAGTTAGAGGAAATAGACCATCAGATGCATCTCCATCCTGAAAAACTAAAATGGCTGAAGAGATTTTATTAACCACCTTAGTAACAAAAACCGATTGCTTTGCTACCGATTGAGGCACATCTTCGCCGTTTATTTTGAGTTTAAACTCAGCAACCGACTCAACTTCAGGAATCATTCTTTCTTCAGCCATTGTCTAACTATTTTACGTTCTTATCAAAAGGTGGAAAAACCAATTTCTGTCCGGGTATTAAATCCCTGAAATTTTTCAAATTATTAACCTTTGCTATTTCCAGATAATATTTAAAATTGCCGTAAATTTTGTGAACCAATGCCGGCAATGTATCCCCCTCTTTTACAATTCGGATATGGGTAAGGTCAGCTGATTTTTTATCTTCCTCAGCTTCAATTTGCGCCTTGGCTCTTTTTTCAATAAAAGTTGCTGTAATAATTGCCCGAAGTGGTTTTCCTCCGTCATTAAAGAGTTTGTATTGAATATTTGCTGTTTTTAAGATACAATCAAATGCAAACTGATTGGCTCTGTACCAAATTAAACCTGGCCATTTTATACGGAGAAACCTTGTTCTATGCCCTTTGCCATCGTATCCGGTAGTTTGATAAAATTCAATTATTTTGTCCTTAACATCCAAAGGAACACCGGTTGCATTTGTGCCATCTAAAAAAAACTTTAGTGTAACTTCAAATGGTGTAGTGCCCAAAAATGGTCCGGCATTACCTGTTGCTCCACTTGCAGAATTCTGTTCTGATAGAACGGTATAATTCAGCGTAATCTCATCAGGATTAATAAATGCAGAAAATATTTCTTTTGAATCTCCTGTTCTATCAACTGTCGGCCAAGATTCAATTTGAAGCTTATTGGCAGGTTTAAAGGGATTTAAGGCATCAAGAATTCCCATTTTTAACGTTCATTTTTTTGTTTAAGGATCTCCATAACCTGCTCTACACATTCTTTAATGATATCTTCTTTTAAAGGAGTATTGCTGCTCTGAGGCGCCCCTCCCGAAGAAGAAGCATCATCAGAAACGGATACAGAAATTTCAATTTCGTTTATTATAATTGGCATGGCTTAAAAACTTACAGATCCGGAGACACCTCCACTTATTGCACCGCCAACGGCGCCTATAGCTCCAGCTAACAAATCATCGAGCCCCATCGGTTTAAAATACTGGTATGTTAATTCTAATGTTTCAACTACCATTGTATTTTGTTCTGCATTGAACTCTGAGACCTCAATTTTAGTTGGATAGGCATTAAACACATGCCATACATTTAGCGGAATGTGGCTGTCATTTAATAAACTCACAAGGATGTTTTTGGGCTGAAAATTAAAATTTTCGATGCTATCCCGGCACCAGTGACTTACGAAAGATCCTAAAAACAATCCACGTTTTAATACAAGCTTATTATACTGAGGAACGCCGGGAAACTGGTGTTTAAACCTGTTCTCGCCACCTTCGGCCACAGTTTCTGTTGTAATACTTGCACTTAATCCGGTTACACTTTGGAAACGCACATCCTGCGGTGTTTGAGGAAACATTTCAAATACTACGAGAAAATGAAAGCCAACAGGTGGATAGATTAATCCATCGATGATACCACTGATTAAACTCATAATCTTATCTTTTAATCACCATTTTGTATAGTAAGTCCTTCATGCGCCAGATCAAGTTGTTCAATGGCAACCTCACTTCCGTCTGCCTTTAAATCTGTACTTTGAATTTTAATTGGAAAGGCGTTTTTAATTTTCCAGGTTACTACAGGTTCGTGGTTCTCATTAAGTAATTTTATCACCACATCCCGTCTTTCAACGGTATTAAGGCTTATGGTATTTAGCCATTGATAGAATTCATTATCTGCAGCAAATACTCCTCTTTTTAAAGTGATGTTACTAAATTCCCTCATTCCGGGCATTTTAATTTTACTGAATTCGGGCGAAGCGCCATCACGGTATTCAATCAGTTTATTTTCGATATTTAATCCGCTTACTTCCGTAAAGCCAATTTTGGTTCCACCCCAGTCAACCTGGAAATGAAACTTTGGTAGTGGATAAGTTGCCATTTTATTTTGTTTTAGATGAGCTTTTAAAGCTGATTAATTAAGATTCTTGAAGTTTGTGAGAGAATTTCAGTATGATAAACTCAGCCGGACGTACCACTGCCATACCAATTTCAATATTCATTCTGCCTTCCAATATGTCAAGCGCGGTCATGGTTACACCCAGTCCAACTCTAACAAAGAATGCATGCTCCGGTTTAGCACCTGCAAGCGCCCCTGCTCTCCATTGCTTAATTAAGAAGTTTTCGATCATAGCCCTTACCCTAACCCAGGTATTGGCGTCGTTTGGTTCAAAAACAACCCATTCAGTCCCCTTTTTAATGGATTCTTCTGCAAAGATGAAGAATCGACGAACTGGTACATAACGCCATTCATTATCATTTCCGGCTAAGGTTCTCGCTCCCCAAACCATTACCCCTTTACCTGTAAAATACCTTATCGCATTTATTGATTTACCTGATGTTGGATCAACATTTAGTGACATTTGATCCTGATGAGATATCTTTAATGATGCAGCATTTACATAAGATAGTGAAACATTGGCGGGTGCTTTCCAAACACCTCTTGAGCTATCAACAGCAGCGTAGATACCTGCAACTGCTGTTGAAGGTGGCATAACAATGGTTATTTTCTGGAGCTGGAGCTTGATAACGTTGTATAGCTCTGTATTGCCTGTAACTTCTGGTGGGGTAACAGGTGATGTTGGTACGGTTGCAGGGGGTTTCTGAAGATTAAGACCTGTTTTTATTGATTCTTTTAAAGTAGAAAGCGGATTTAGAATACTTGCCAGACTAATATTTCCCGGATCACTAGCAGGAGTTTCGACAGTTTGAGTGGTTGTTACTCCTCCAACAACGGTTTTGTAAATTACGTTTACGTCACTGTCTTCAAATCGATAGTTTAATATAGTTTCCAGATAAGGGAAATAAGCAGCTCCGTATTTTATCAAATCCAGATTACTGCCCAGGGTTGCGGCATTTCTAAAATCATCTGCTGAGCTGTTAATGTCGTTAGGCGTTCCCTTTTGCTGTATTACATCAATAATGGTAAATCTATCCTGAAGCAGGAAACATTGATTTAGTGCCTGATTAATCAGCGAATAATAGCTTGATGAATCCAAAGAAGGTCCATCTGGGAAAAGCAGTAAAGTAGGCTCATCAACTTTCGCTATTGCAGCTAAACCATCTTGAAGTTTTTGTGATACAATATCAGCATCAGAAGGAGCTGAAGAAGGATACTGGCCGACTGATACTATGTAGCACGGACCTCCTCCATTGGCGAAATACATCTGCAGCCCATAGTATAGTTTGAACCTTGAACTCGTTGCGGCTGCCTTATCAATAGAGATTGTTCTTGCAACAGAAGAATCACTATTGGTAGTGTCTGTAATGGTGACAGTAAATGCTGTTTCCTTCTGGGCCAGACCAAACAATTGTTCATATTCTAGCAATGAACTAATTCGCTGGGGTAACAGCGTAAGATCTTTACCAT
>NZ_CAMLHF010000261.1 GCF_946479715.1 uncultured Pedobacter sp.
CTTAAAATACTGGTGTCTCCTGTTTTCTTAACGTATTTGCCTACAAGCTGAATCAATGAGGTTTCCTGATCTGTTTCTACGGTGTTTTTGAAGCCCACATGCTTAGGATCATTATCAGAATAGTAAGGCGTGTCATCATTCCAGGTGAAATCTTTTTTCAAAACATAACCATCTACCATCTCGTCATTTTTTTGCTGAAGCGCAAAGAAGACTAGAATTGCTCCTTTAACCTCTTCTTTGGATGTCTCTTTCAGAGCCGTTTCAATGAAGGTATTCATATCGCGTGCCCAGATCTGCGAGTAACCGCTGCCGGCGTTAAATCCTTCTTTTATGGCAGTTCTGGCCATGCTGTCTACTAATTGCATGGAAGTATCTGCCAGGATAGATTTTGCGAGTTGATGCTCTTTGCTTTGCTTAGTTGATGAGCAGGAGCAAATGAGAAAGGTAAGGGCCAATAGATATGCCGAATAAATCTTCATGAGTTTGTGGTTTTAATGTATGTACATACGAAGGTAGTAAAAAAGTAATAATTCATTTGATTCGGTCGATTATTTGAGTTTCAATAGTTTTTTTATATTTTTACGTTAAGGTTTTGAAAAATATCTGTATATATGTATATACAATATAAATAACCTTAAACCAAATATCACAAAGTATTATGACGGATTTTTTTCAAGCAATTTATGATTGGGTTATCGGTTTCTTTGGTATCGGAAATTTTATCAAGATCGTTAATTCTGGCGATTACAGCTCTTTTTTGACTTATGATGGATTTACCTCTATTATAGGTCCTCTTTTTCCGATAGTTTTGGTAATAGAGATATTAACTGCTTTAATATTAAGGAAGTTCAAAGCGATTGATTATAAGATATCTTTCTTCTCATACGTTTTTAATGCTTTTGTGGGTCGATTTATTTCCATAGCTGCAATTGTATTTTGTATAGGGCTTTTTGAGAAGTACGCCATCTTTAAAACAAGTTTTACCTGGTATTGGTTTATTTATGGCTATATAGTCTGGGAATTCGGGCATTTTATTTATCATTATTTTGGCCATAAAGTTCGCTTGTTCTGGTGCCTGCATTCTACTCATCATGCACCACAGGCTATGAATCTTTCTGTATCCTATGCACACTTTTTCCTGGAAGGCCCCTATGCAGACGTGATCAGAACCACGGTATGTATTTTATTAGGCGTTAACCCGCCAATGCTGTTCGTAATTATGTTTATTGATGGGTTTTACGGGGGTTTTATACATATAGGCGAACAACTGATGAAGGATGGGAAATTGGGCTTTTTGTATAAGTACATTCTGACTCCTTCGCACCATAGGGTGCACCATGCTAAAAATCCACTGTATATGGATACAAATTTTTGCAACCTGCTGAATATCTGGGATCGTGTTTTTGGTACTTATCAGCCTGAGGAGAAGAACCTTCCTATCGAATATGGCATTACCAGAGAAATGAAGCCTAATAGTTTTCTGGATAGCTATTTTGGGGAGTTTGCCTGTTTGATAAAGGATGTTTACAGGGCGCCGGGCATTAAAAATAAATTCCTATACATTTTTATGCCACCAGGATGGAGCCATACAGGTGATCATAAGACGGCAAGTAAAGCCAGGAATGAGTTTAAGGAAATTCAAAGCCGACCTATACAAAATGAATTAGCGTCTGACTTTAGTACGGATCCAAAGCAAATAGTGATTCAGGAATAAGAAAATAGCTTAGCTCTTTTGTTTGTTTTTCCAGTTGTCAAATCTTTTTCTCAGCGCCTTTACTGCATTTGTGGTATCGTCTGACTGATTTACAATAAGATTAATATATGGGTGCTTAGGATCATCGTCTGGTTTAGCTATGGTTAGAAATGCGCTCAATGCTTTCCTGTCTCCACAGCGCTTATCACCTCCATATTCTGCGCCTGCTTCCAGAGCAAGCATCAGGACATCCTGGATGCTGAGTGATTTTTTCTGAGCATTGATCACAGCTTGTAATATTTTGTTCAGCATCTCTTTATTGGCTAATGTGTTCCCTTGTATAGACACTCCTTTTGAAGTTAAAGTTCCTTTGTCGGGTGTTGTTTCCAATCCGGTATAAGTTTGAGGCTTATCTAAATTACTTAAGCATACTATTGCGTATTGCTGATTTTCAGGATCAAATTCAGGATCTTTAATCGCCTTGAGGATCTCTTCAGGTGATGCATCTGCCAGAATCATCTGAAGTCCTTTATTGCGGGCGGTTTTATTGCTCATTGCCTGAACTACTACCGCACCTTTGCCGGGGATAATTCCGCCAATCCCATAAACACTGTAAGTACAGGAGGCGCCTGCAATACCTACTTCTTTTGTTTTTGGATCTATTACGATTATTGACCAGGTTGCTTTAGCACTACTGGTTAATATGACCATTAGAGCGAGTATTAGTAGGAACTGCGGTAGTTTTTTCATTTTTATATTAAATTAAAAATAGCAATTTCGGCTCTTGCCCCAAATCTTGCTGGTAAAATACTTGTTCCAATACCTTTGGAAACATACATTTTAGGGATATTATCATTATACCATCCTTTAACATATTTACCGCTGCCGGGTGGCAAAAATGGAGCGTAACCAAATAAATTTATCTGACCTCCATGTGTATGGCCGGAAAGGATAAAATCAATATTCGTGTCTTGATCTATTTGAGTTGAAATATAGTCGCTGTACTGAGGGCAATGATTCAGAACAATGTGGTAGTCGCTTTTTTTATACTCTTTTATTGCAGTATTATAATCAGCCTTGCCTCCAATAAAGTCATCTATGCCTGTTATTGAAATGGACTTATTTTTGAATGAATACTGTATTGTTTGATTAATTAACAGGGTGCAATTATTGTCTGCGTAAATTCTATTTAATTCATCTAAATCAATATTACCCCAATATTCCCAATTACCTAAAATGGCAACCTTTTTTATTTCCTTGTCGATTAGTTTTAAAAACTCATTGAGTAGAGGCGTATTTTCTGATTTATCTATCGCATCACCGGTAATTAAGATCAGTTCAGGTTGTAATTTGTTAAGCTCATTTGCCAGATGCTTTAACTGATAATTTACAGATTGAAGGTGTAAATCTGAGATTTGAACAACTTTGATATTCTTTGTTTCTTTAGTTGCATTACCAATGTAAAATTCATTGGTTTCAATAAAAAACTTTTCAATCCAAAACATATCCGTCAGGATGGCTCCGAATGTAGCCAGGAGACCCGCCCTTATGAATTTTCGTCTGGTTAGTTTCATTGTCAATTTTAAGTATAAAGGGCCTGTATTCCAAAGAAACGATTTTTTTCGACTTTTACACGATGGGATTATACTATCTTTATCACCAACGTATATATATTCATGAAAGTTGCTTCACTACCTGAAAATGAATCTGCCAGGCTATCGGCCCTTGCTTCCTACCAGCTTATGGATAGTGAACAGGAGCGGGAGTACGATGACCTTGCTATGCTGGCTGCAGAGATTTGTCAGACACCGGTTGCTTTGATTACCTTAATTGGAGAGCAACGTCAATGGTTTAAATCCAGATATGGTACTGAATTAACAGAAAATCACCGCGATTATACTTTTTGTAGTCATGCAATAATAGATGATCAGGAGATCATGATCGTCAGCGATGCTACTGAAGATTCTCGTTTTTTTGATAACCCGATGGTAACTCAGCATAAAGTAGTTTTCTACGCAGGTGTTCCTCTGGTAAATCCTGATGGGTATGCACTTGGCAGTATCTGTGTTATTGGTAATGAAAAGAAACAGCTCAATGACAGCCAGATAAGGGCATTAAAAATTCTGGGGCGACAGGCGCTTCAATTGATCGAGCTGCGTAAGAAAGTATACGAATATGAAGAAGTGAATAAAGCGCTGGAAGAGTCAAATGGTTTGGTTCGGAAATTTGCTGAGCGCGTAGCCCATGATATCAAAAATCCATTGGGTAATATCATGCTTACGGCACAAGCTTTAAGAAGTAAAGCAGAGAAGGCGGGGCATGATGGTTATTATCGTTTTATTGACATCTCGCTAAATTCAGCAAAGAAACTAGTGGACTACGTTAATGAACTGCTGAGGGACACAAAAACTTCTACAGGGGTAGGAGAAGAGAAGGAAGTTTTTTCCCTTACCCATTTACTGGAAGAAGTAATCAGTATGCTTACTATACCAGAAAATTGTAAACTCCAACTTCCGTTGGACGCCGAAATTTGTTCTTCAAGGATTGCATTGGAGCAGATATTGCTGAATCTATTAAGTAATGCCATAAGATATAACGATAAAATTCATCCTGAGATTAAAATACAGTTTGAACAAACTGCAGAAGGATATAATTTCGTAGTACGCGACAATGGCATTGGTATGTCGGCAGAGGTTCTAAGCAGAATTTTTGAGCATGGCTATTGTTCCGGCGTTTTCGATCGTTTCAGTAATATCGGAAATGGTATTGGGCTTGGTACGGTGAAATCGCAGGTAGAAAGATTACGTGGAAGTATTGAGGTAAAATCTACAATGGGTGTAGGGTCTTCCTTTTTCCTTTACTTGCCTAAGTGATCCAATCATTCCTGTCTTAATTGGCGTTTATGGGTTAATTGTTATATTTACGTTTAAACATCCAAATTATGTATGAGCGAAGAAGCAGAAGATTATGACCTGTTATTTTTACGTCTTAAAACGGGCGATCAACGCGCCTATAAGGAGATTTACGAAAAATTCAGCAAACTCTTGTTTCAAGCAGCTTACAATAAGGTAAGGGATCAGGAGGTCGCTGAGGATATGGTTCAGAATATCTTTATTTCTATCTGGGAAAAACGCGAAGAACTGATGGTTAAGGATGCCAAATATTACCTGCTTGGATGTTTAAAATATGCTGTCATCAATTACATAAGGGCACAGGTAATGGAAAACAAATACCTGGAGTTCTCAAAAAGCAAAGCGGGAGGTGAAGAAGAGATTTTTAGCCTGATAGAAGTTAATGACCTGTCGGCCATTATTGAAAAAGGTATCAGCTCTCTTCCTGATAAAACTCAGGAAATATTCCGTTTGAGCAGATTTGGACACCAATCTACCAAAAACATTTCTCTGGATCTTAAAATTTCTGAAAAGACGGTGGAATACCACATCACCCGATCCATTAAGTTTATTAAGGCTTATCTAAAGCACTATTATTTATTTCTTTCTCTTTTTTTTCTTTCTGTTAATCAGCTTGTTAGGTTCTTAGTTTAAAAAAAAGAATCAGCGCATTAGGGTCTGATGCAAGTTGTGTTACTTACAATTATAAACCAAATATAATTGTTCATGAACAGGACATCTTTTTTAGATTTGCTTAGCAGGTATCAGCAGGGGCATTGTACAGAAAACGAAAAGTTATTCGTAGAACAATGGTATGAATCTTTAGGTGAACAAGATCAGGTTAATCTAAGCGCTATCGACCTGTCTAACATGAGCGAGCGCGTTTCTGAAAGACTGTTTCAGAATATGCCACAAACTGCAAAGCCAATCCGTCGTAGTATTAACTGGTATAAAATGGGGGTAGCTGCTTCCATAGGAATCGTTTTGGCTTGTACCGCTATATATGCCTACAATTACAATAACGCAGAAGCTGCTTTTAAAAAGGACAATAGTGGAAGTGTACTCATCAGTAAAACAAATACGAGCACTAAGGTACTTCGTGTGGAGTTGAACGATCATACGGTGGTGACCTTGCAACCTAATGCCAGTATTACTTTTCCTGCAGCTTTTAGCAAAAACAAGAGAATGGTTTACCTTAAGGGGGATGCTTTTTTCTCTGTTACCAAAAATCCTGATAAGCCTTTTTATGTGTTTAACAACAAGTTAAGGGTAAGGGTATTGGGGACAAGTTTTTTTGTTAGAGATGCAGCAGGCCAGGTTGCCGTAAGCACCGGTAAAGTAGAAGTGAATGAGAATACTTGCAGGAGGTTATTTACTTTTCTAAAGAAAAAACAGGTTAATGGGGTACTTTTAACACCTAATCAAAAAGCTGTGTTTGATGAGCAACATGAGCAAATAAACAAAGCCCTGGTGGATAAGCCTCTTCCACTGGGCTCTTTAAATCATAC
>NZ_CAMLHF010000262.1 GCF_946479715.1 uncultured Pedobacter sp.
AAAAGCAGCCAGAAAAGAATCGCCACTTCCAATCGTATCCGTTACTTTTATCTCGTTGCCCCAAATATGATGTGCCTCATCATTCTTGTAATACGAAGCACCAAACTCTCCTTTAGTAACAACGATTTCGGGAACATTAAAGCGGTTTTGGATAAACTTAACCATCTGTGGTTCTCCCTCAAATGAACCACTAAACATGGTCTGCACCATACTCAACTCTGCCTCATTAAACTTTACAATATCAGCTTTAGTCAATAACACCTCCAACAAAGAATGATTAATAAAAGGCGGACGAATATTGATATCAAAAACTTTTATTGCATCAGTATCCAACAATTCGATAAGGGTATTTCTGGAGGTATCATTTCTTGAAGCAAGGCTACCGTAAACGAAATATTTTGATGGTTTTATTTGTTCCTTTAACTTATGTGCTTCATTGATAAAATCCCAGGCAACCGGAAAAACGATCTCATAAGTTACCTCATTTCCATTGTTCATTCTGGCAAGCACTTCACTGGTAGCGTGCTCTTTATCAGTTTGCAGGAAGCTCTTATTAATCCCCCAATTGCCCATCAGTTCTTCCAGCTTATGCCCATTGTTGTCATCACCAATTCTGCTAATCAAACCAGACGCCATACCCAGTTTATTAAGGTGATAAGCAACATTTAAAGGCGCACCACCCGGTTGAGGGCCATCAGGCAAAACGTCCCAAAGTATTTCTCCATAGCACACTGCCTCTGCTGTTAAAGATGTTTCTTGTATCATGGTTTAGAATTTAATGTAAAACAATATTGTCGCCGATGCTCTCCAATGATTTCCCTTTCGTTTCTGGCATAAAGCGCCATACAAATAACAATTGTAAAACCATCATGGTTCCGAAAAAGCTAAAAGTTACCGCACCTCCAAAAGTTTCGGCAAAATAAGGGAAGTAAAAAGCAACCAGTGCGGCCATTACCCAGTGCGTAGAGCTACCTAAGGTTTGCCCTTTGGCCCTCACCTGATTGGGGAAAATCTCTGAAATAAACACCCAAATGACTGCTCCCTGAGAAAATGCAAAAAAAGCAATAAACACCATCATATATACGGGAATAGCCATACCACTAAAACGCTCAGTATAAAATGTAAAGGCCACTAAAAATAGAGAAGCGATAAGACCAAATGACCCGATTAACATCAATACACGGCGACCAACTTTATCTATAAAATTTAAAGCTAATAAGGTAAATGCAAAATTAATAAGTCCAATTCCAACTGTAGATAACAACGAGGAATGTGCGCCAAGTCCGGCCATTTCAAAAATCCTGGGCGCATAATAGATAATGGCATTAATACCCGACACCTGATTAAAAAATGCAAACAGCACCGCAAATATCACAGGTTTTGAATACTGACCAGAGAACAAGCTTTCATTATTTTTTGAGGTTTCTCCCAGTTTCTTTTCTGATCCTTTAATGGCCGCTAACTCAGCCTCACAGTTCAGCGGGTTAATAATCCTTAGTATTTCCAGGGCCTTTTCTGTGGCTCCTTTTTTAAGGATAAGCCAACGTGGACTTTCAGGAATAAACTTAATTAAAATCAGGAAAACTAAAGATGGTACAGCTTGTACGCCCAACATCCAGCGCCACGATGATTCTCCGCCCTGGCTAATCAGGTAATTTGAAAGATAAGAGATCAGAATTCCAAGTACCACGTTAAACTGGAACAATCCTACCAAACGACCACGTCTGTCGGCCGGCGAAATTTCTGATATATAAATTGGGGCCGTTACTGAGGATGTGCCAACTCCCAAACCACCGATAAATCTGAATACTAGAAAAACATACCAATTATCTGCCAATGCAGTTCCTAATGATGACAACAAATAAACTACCGCAACAAAATACAAAGTGTTTTTACGGCCGAACTTATCAGATGGTCTGGAGCCAAGTAATGAACCTATCACAGTACCTATTAAAGCTATTGAAATGGTTAGACCGTGTTCAAATACAGAAAGATTCCAATATTGTTGAATTGATTTCTCAGCTCCTGATATCACTGCGGTATCAAAGCCAAAAAGAAACCCGCCTAATGCTACTACTACCGACCAGGCAAGCACTGAATTTTTTTTCATGAAGTTCGATTTATAAATGGTTAATGATTGCAAATTAGAGGTAAATCAGAAGCAGGTGTTATGATTCTTACATCAAATTCTTTAAAAAATCAAACACAAACAAAACAACTGATAATCAGCTAGTTAAAAATAAATAAAAGCAGTAATTTCCCTTACATTAAATCTGGTTACATAATCCTTTAACTCTCGTTACACTGCTTATTGCAGCTGCTTGTTCGAAATTTTAAAATGAAATATATAATTTATAGCTTTAATGATTACAACTTAGTTTCCAACCAACCTAAATGAGCAATTCAGTCAACTTTAAAAGTCTTTTTAAATACCAGATTACAATGCTGATCGTAATTGTATTCGGGCTGATCTTACCTTTATCGGGATGCTCAGATAAAAAGGAAACACCTGAGTATAAAATTGGCTTTTCGCAATGTGTTGGATCTGATTTATGGCGAAAAACAATGCTCGATGAGATGAAAACCGAGCTTTCACTGCGTCCTGGAACTAAATTAAGTTACGCTGATGCCAATAACAGCAGCAGCAAGCAGATAGACCAGGTAAAACAAATGATTGAGGAGGGAATTGATTTACTTATTATTTCTCCAAACGAAGCCCTTCCCTTAACTAAAATCGTTGAGGAGACATATAATAAAGGAATTCCTGTAATTGTTATCGATCGTAAAACTTCTTCGCCTCTTTACACTGCTTATGTTGGTGCAGAGAATTATCAGGTTGGTAAAATTGCAGGTGAATACCTGGCGAACAGTCTAAAAGGATCAGGAAATGTTGTGGAGGTAATGGGATTGCCCGGCTCCTCTCCTGCCATTGAGCGCGACAGAGGATTTATGGATGCACTTAAAAAGCATCCGCAAATTAAAGTAACTGGTCAGTTTTATGGCGACTGGCTTGGCGAAAACACAGAGGTTCAACTGCTTAAAAACAAGGATAAACTTAAAAATGTTGATGCCATATTTGCGCACAATGATGTGATGGCAACAAGCACACGCAGGGTACTTCAAAAGCTTAACCTCGATAAGCGCATACAAGTTATTGGTGTTGATGCCTTGCCTGGCAATGGTGGCGGACTAAACCTGGTAAGCAACAAAACACTTACTGCCAGTGTACTTTACCCTACCGGAGGTAAAGAAGCTATTAATATAGCCATGAGGATACTGAACAGAGAATCATTCTCTAAAGAGAATATCCTGCAAACTGTAGTTATCGATAGTACCAACGTACAATTGATGAAACTTCAATGGGCAAGAATAAACAGCCAGCAGAACGATATTGAACGCCAGCAGACTTTACTGGCAGACCAATTCAAGATATATAATAGCCAGAGGTTGGTATTGAATTTCATTGTAATTACACTTGTATTAGCGGTTGTGTTCGGGGGGCTCGCCTTTCACGCTTTGTTAGAGAATAGAAAAATTAATAAGAGTCTGGAGCAAAAAAATGCTGAAATCTTAAACCAACGCAATCAATTGATCGAAATGTCGGAAAAAGCTCAGGCAGCAACTGAGGCTAAACTTAATTTCTTCACCAATATATCCCATGAATTCAGAACGCCACTAACGCTGATCTTATCACCTCTGGAAGATCTACTTAAAAATGAAAAGATAAAAGCAACCGCCGGTAATAACCTTAAGCTGATTAATAAAAACGTGTATAGGCTACTTCGATTGGTAAATCAATTGATGGATTATCGGAAAATTGAGCATAAGAAATTCAAGCTGCATGCCACCGCCAACAACATCGTAGATTTTATAAAAGAGATCCTGGATAGCTTTAAACACAGTGCTGAAAAACGAAATATAGATTTGAGACTAGTGATTAAAGAAAGCCCTGGTGTTGTTTGGTTTGATGTAAACATCTTGGATAAAGTGATATTTAACCTACTAAGCAATGCTTTAAAATTCACTAGCGACAATGGCAGAATCTATATTACAATAAGTAAAACTGAAGACAGCGTTCATATTGATGTAGAAGATAATGGAGTGGGAATGACTGATGTAGAGCTTAAGCATATTTTTGATCAGTTCTATCAATCTGATGTAAATTACAGCAGAGGTTCAGGCTTGGGGCTATCCCTTTCAAAAGAATTAATTCTTTTACACAAAGGCAGTATCTCTGTAAGCAGCCAAAAGTGGCAGGGAACTACGTTTACAATAGCGCTTCCTTTAGGAGACACACATCTTACCCCCGAAGAAAAAGTTGCACAGGAACAGCAAAGTGCAAAGCTTTATGATCAGATAAAAATATACACTACCGAACATGATCAGGCGGTGATTAAAGAAAAAGATCGTGCATTTGAGCACATTAAAGATCAGTCCATCTTAATTATTGAAGACAATCAGGATCTCCTGGATTATTTAACAGACAAATTTGAGGGAACCTATGAAATATTTACAGCATCTACAGGCACGAATGGATTAGCAGAAGCGTACGAAAAAATTCCGGACCTGATCATTACTGATGTAATGGTACCTGGCATATCCGGAAAAAACCTAACTCAGCAGCTCAAATCTGATATTCGGACCTCACACATTCCAATTATATTATTAACTGCTCAGGGAAGTATCGAGCAACAAGTAAATGGTATACAGAGCATGGCAGATGTGTACATTACCAAACCATTTAACTTCGAATACCTGCAGGCAAACGTAGAAAACCTGATTAAGAACAGGGTTATCTTAAAAGAGCACTACACTAGTGACATCTCCTCATCAGGTGCTAAAAAGACCACTACAAATGTAATTGACAAGAAATTCTTAAATGACTTTGCCGGAATTGTGGAACATAACCTCAGCAATGAGCACTTCAGTGTTGATGACATCAGCAAAGCAATAGGTATATCCAGAGTTCAGCTTTACCGTAAAATTAAGGCTTTATTAAACTGTAGTATAACAGATTACATTCTAAACAGGCGGCTTAAAAAAGCTAAATACTATTTAAACAACGAAGAGTATTCCATTTCCGAAATCACTTATATGGTTGGTATATCCTCTCCAACTTATTTCTCCACCATTTTTAAGAACAAATACGGAATGACCCCTACTGAATATAAAAAGACCCGACTTCAATAGAAAACGGTTAGCGGTGTTTTTGAAAACAAACACTGTTTTCTACACCCTGGTACTGGCCATAGTTAGGTATAACTTCATACCCCATATTTTTATATAATGAAATAGCTTCTGGTTGCTTTAATCCTGTTTCCAGAACAAAACTATCATATCCTATTTCTACTGCCCATAGCTCAAGTTCTGATAAAATCTGCTTCGCAATTTTCTTGCCTCTGGAATCTTCATTTACATACATTCTTTTTATCTCTACTGCATTCGCTTCAAATGGCTTAAAAGCGCCACAGCCAACCGGCTGCCCATTGTCATAAGCAACCACAACATTTTTGATATTTACTATTTTGTTATACTGAGAATAAAACGCATGATCATCGCCATCGCGGATGGCTAGTTCTTTATCGAGTAGCAGTACTAATGACTTAAAATCTGGATTATCAGAAGTGGTTCTTGTTAATGAAATCATTATAAGTAAGTTAAGTAACAAAATTAATGCAAAAACAGTTACTTTTCAGGAACAATCTTCAATTTAGTTTGTTACACAGGGTAGACCAACCCTAAAAACAATGGAACAATTTAAAATAGAAGTTACTGATAATCAGTCCTTCGGTCGCTTTTTAAACATAAAAGCAATCAAAAACGAACAATATCAGATTTATACTGATAAACAAGAAAGAATTGGAACAATTGAAATAGACAATGAGGATAGACAGCATTACAGACAAAGCCTGGATTGCAAAGTAGACCTTCCTTTGCTTAATTCAATTAGAGATAGCATCCTTCTTCACGAAGAACAGGAACTGGCAATGAAATAATCTATCCCTTAATGATTCGACTTTACCGCATTCTGCAGGTGCATAATTTCATCAAACTCCACTTTCGCTACTGGA
>NZ_CAMLHF010000263.1 GCF_946479715.1 uncultured Pedobacter sp.
AGGAAGCTATTGCTGTTCAAAAGAAGGCAATTGAGATGAATGAGAAAATCATCAAAGAAACTGGTAAAAATTGGTTTCCAGAATGTGTGATTGCCTTGAATAAAATGCTAAAAGGACAACCTACGTGGTAAATAAATAGTTGAATATTGATATCACAAAAAAAAACACATATAAAATGAAACAGTTGTTAGTTAAACTTGTCTTATTAGCCATTCTAGCATCTAAAGGGCAGGCCCAAAATGCAAAAAAAGACTTGGACACCACAGCATTTAATACATGGGGGCATGTCCTCAGTCCCACCATTACAAATGATGGCAAATATGCTGGTTACTTTACGACCTACGGTTTGATCAATGATTTCAATAGTCCGAAAACCCTGACGGTGAAATCTATTGATGGAAAATGGACAAAAGATTTTGGTCCGAATATTATTAGTTATTCTTTTCCCTCAAACAATAGAAACGTTTTAATACTGGATGATAAAAACATGCTACAAGTAGTTCAGTTAGGAAGCGGGAATCTTTTGAAAACCTATAAGGCTAGTTCCTTTCAACTTTTTGAATATGAACATACAGGATACTTATTAATCAAATCTCCCGACAACAGCATTACCCTTGTCAATCAAAAAAACAATCAAGAAATTAAATCTCCCGACGTTCAATCCTATGACCAAAGCGCCAATAAAAAACGGCTGTTTTTATTGAAAGACAATAATACATTATCCTTTATTGATCTGCCCTCAATGAAAGAAACGGAGATGGGTGAATTTAAAGGCATGAGTAACTTCACATTGGATAATAAAGGTGAAACCATTGCTTTTATAATGGACGCTTCTGTATGGCTCTGTAATGCCGGTAAAAGCAAACCGGTAAAACTGGCAGATAACTTCTCACTTGGAATTGATAATGGATTGTATATCAGTGGTATAAGTAAATTCAGCCAGGGCAATGAACGTCTTTTTATTACATTAGCACAGAAACCAGTGAAGAAGGAAATAGAACCCGGAACAGTAAAGGTTATGGTATGGAATTATAAAGATGCCCGACTGAGAACTGATCCCGGAAAAATGGGTAAATCTCAGTCTTTTTTTTCATATATAAACTTGAAAGATCAAACGATTACACAGGTACAACAGAAATTTGAAAATGTTAGGTTTCTAAATGAGGCAAATACGGACTTCATATCCATTGAATATGTTAAAGGGGCAGATTATGAGAGACATTGGAACCAATTAGCAGTACCCAAATACTTTATCTATGATTGCAGAAATAAGGCTAGGTATCCTGTTGCGATGAGAGCACGCAGTATATCTCCAGATGGTAAATACGTCATAGGTGTAGATAGTGTGGGTGTTAATTATATAGTATGGAGTACTAAAAAACATCAACAATACAACCTCACGAAACATTTAAGAACTATACCTGATCAGAAAGGGATTTCTGATGACGATAAAAAATTTTGGAGTTTAGCAGGTTGGATTGATCAACATATTTTACTGCTGTACGATGAAAATGACATTTGGCAATTTGATGTTTCCGATTCATCTAAATCTATAAATTTAACTTATGCTGTTGGAAAAAGAGAAGGACTTGTATTTAGGTTAGGAACGATACCAAGTAACGAAGTACTGGGAAAAGATTACTTATCATTTGTTTGGGCTTTTAACAAAAAAAATAAGCAAAGTGGATTTTACAAGCTATCTCAGAATGGTAAGATTGAGCCTCAAAGACTTGCCATGAATGATGCTGAAAATGGCCGTTTCTTCGTAAAATCTAGATATGCATCTATTTATATAGTTCAGAAAGAAAGGGTAGACAGCAGCCCTAATTTTTTTGTGACAGAAGACTTTAGATCATTTCAGCAATTAACTAATATGTATCCTGAACGAGGGTATAAATGGCTAACATCTGAATTGATAGATTTTACTACATTGGATGCTAAACCCTCACAAGCCATTGTATATAAGCCAATTGATCTTGATCCGAATAAAAAGTATCCGGTAATAATTTATTACTATCAGAAATTCTCAGATGAACTAAATAAGTACCTTCAGCCGGAACCTGCTGGAGGAGACCTGAACATCCCGTGGTTTGTTAGTAAAGGGTATGTTATTGTTAAACCCGATATACAATATGCAGTAATGAAACCTGGAGAAAGTGCAGTTAATAGTGTTGAAGGGGTAGCTAAATACTTAACCAAGCTGTCCTATATTGATTCCGTTCATATGGGGATCATGGGGCATAGTTGGGGGGCATTTCAAACTAATTATATAGTTACCCATTCTGACTTTTTTAAAGCTGCTGTTTCCGCCAGTGGAAATTCCAATCTTATCAGTGCTGTAACCTCACTCACTCGAGGAGGAGCTAATTATAAAGATATATCTACGTATACCAGATATGAACGTCTTGGGAAAACGTTGTGGCAACGCCCGGATTTATACATCAATAACTCACCTATATTAGATGCAGCGAAAATTGAGACCCCTATGTTATTGATGGCAAATGAACGAGATGGTATTATTAATGTCGAACAAGGTATAGGATTCTTCTGGTCTCTGAGAAGGTTGGGTAAGCCTGCGTGGTTATTGCAATATGAAGGGGAAGATCATGGTTTGGCGAAACTTGAAAATCAATTAGATTATTCCCAGAAAACGCTTGATTTTTTTGATTATTATTTGAAGGAGAAGCCAATGCCTCAATGGATGAAAAAAGCTCTTTGATAAGTCATTTACCATATTACTAATATGAATACAAACATAGATGAATACATCACCATTTATAGTGATCTGCTCGAAGAAATAAATAATCCGGATATGGATTTTAAGCTCTGCACGCTAAGCGTGTCTTTTGTTTCTAGTTTCACTTTCAGAGAGTTAACAGATGAGGTTTATGAATGTCTTTTAGGAGATCCGCAAGTTGCCAGGGTTCAACTGGCTCCGGCAAAGGAAAAAGTAGAGTTTTTGATGATGCAATGCAGTCTGCTGATGGCCAGGTATTCTGATGATCCTATGTTTGATGTTCTTGGTTTTGAAAAGGATATAGATCCGCCAAGGTGTGAGTTGATTTATATAGTAATGGATCATCTGGACAGAGCAAAAGAGCTGTTTACAGATATTAAACCCATCCCTGATTTTTAAGGGTTAATGATGAATTAATTTTTAAGGATATGTATTTAGAATATGAAATAGAAGCGCTTTCTGATCACAGGCTTATACATGAACTTGAAACGCTACTGGAAAGACATTTTAAAACACAAAAAAGGTTGGAGTTTTATAGTGACCAACTTCATATTTCTTTAAGACGGCTAAACGCAATATGCATTTATCATTTGCATAAAACACTTTACGAACTGATACAGGCGCGGCGTTTTAATGAAAGTAAGAAACTATTAGAATCCTCATCATTATCAGTTAAGGAGATCACTTATTACCTGGGGTTTTGTGATCCTCCTTATTTCATTAGATACTTTAAAAAACAAACCGGACTGACCCCCCGGAGATATCGATTAAATTTATTAGAGAAATGGCAAGAAGAAGCTTTAAACCAATAGATGAACAAATGTCGTATGAATGGCGCCAGGCTACAGTTGATTATTTGAAATCATTAATAAGTGGAATTTTAGATCTTGAAGCTGCTTTGATGCAACCAGGTATATTGAAACCTAGTTATGGAGGAAAGAAGGATTTCTTATTGATTCCGGGCAAGCCCGCCTGGGAAGCTCATTTTTTGAAAACAGGATTGGCCAAATTGTTTACCATTGATGAGAAGACAGGTAAAGAGACCATTTTATACTTGTGGAAGGAGGGGGAGATTATTGTGCTGCACAAACAATTTGTAGAAAGGTTGCCAAATGAAGATCTGTATATTCAGCTGATAGAAGACGCTGAATTGGTGACCATCACCAATTTCAGAATGGATGATATTTATGATGATCATGGGGTTGCCCGTGACCTGACCATAATGATACTGAATGCGCAGATTGAACGAAGGGAAGAGCAAATGAAAATTCTAATGATGACGGAGAAGTGTAATAGGTATTGTGAGTTTAAAAAGGTGTTTGATAAATTCTGGTTCAGGTTGGGGAATGAGGATATATGCGCATTTTTAGGGATTAACCTTAGTACGTTAAAAGAGTCTAAAAAGAGTTGTATGGGTTAGGGCGCTAATCGAAGAATAGTCTATCTAAAGTGCTTTTGGTAAAAATACCTCGGCCGGTATGCCTAAAAATATTCTTAAGGCTTTGGCCATTTTTAAAGTTACTTCACGCTTTCCTGATAATATTAAAGAAACATGACCTTTGGAACCTATAATAGGTTCCAGGTCTTTTGCTTTCAAACCTTTTTCTTCCATTTTTAATTTGACTACTTCAATTGGATCTAGTTCGGGAATCACAATGTGTTTGTCTTCATAATCTTTAACTAAAACCAACAGCAGCTCAAGCTCTTCAAATTCCGGAGAGTTTGGCTCAGCGTGAAAAATACTTATGGTTCTGTTAAGTGCCATTTTATATTCTTCGTCAGTTTTTAACACTTTATAATGTTTCATACTTCTATATGCTTTATTTCTGCAGCGTTAATTTTATCATACTCTTTGTGCGATCCAAACCAAATTATGTATCCTGCTTGCGTTCTAAAATTTATAGATACAATTAATCTAAAGTCGTTTCCTTTAATGTTAAAAATTACTCGATGGTTAGCTATTAAACTGGCATTACCGTATACTTGTTTTAATTCATTAAAGTTTTCAAAGTTCGTCCTGCCAAATTCATTTAACCAGGTTACTAATGCTACCTTAGCAACAGGGTACTGTTCTGCATAATACAGAATAGTTCTTTTTGTAATAATATTCATTATTAGTTGCTTGTCAGTATTACAAAGATATATAATAAGTTTACAAAATGAAAACTAATTAGAGTTTGATTTTTAATTTTATTGAGCATACTATTTAGTGATAAGTTTGATTTCTACTAAACTACTTGGTTTTTGGTTCTAAATGTTAGGCCTATTTTTTCTTTTTTTATGTGTAAAGATTCCAGCGAATATCTTCAAGACATTAATTGTTAGGTGATGGGGCTTTCTTTGAATTTGTAATAGTTCAAATAGAAGATAATATAGGCTGCGGATACGTTTATTAATACTGAAATACACATTAAGTTAAATAGGATTAGCATAAATGTGATTACGAAAGTTCCAAAAACGACTTTAAAGTATTTTTCCTGATCTACGCCTAAAAGGTATAGAGAGCTGGACAATAGTAAAACAATACTTAAGCAGAATATAAATAAGCCCAGGGTGGTTAGTGCAGGAAGGTTAAATAACAGCCAAATGAATTCTGGAAGCAATAGTAAACCATAAGTGCCTATTTGGGAAATGAAAAATTTGAATCTGGATATGGGCAATGTTCTGGCAAATGTTAGAAAGGTGATTTGGAACTGACGTTCTTCTAAAATTAGCATGCAATGTGCAGAGGCTACGGCAAGCATTGCTATGGATGCTACACGGATATCGGTTTTAACATCAGCAAATAATAAAAATACTGCTGTAATGGTAAAGTATGATAAGAGCTTAATGATTAAGTATTTTATTTTGAGGGCGTGAAAAACATGGTAAACATATAGGGTAAAGAAGGGTTTCCTAAATGGGTGGGTTAGTTTTAAAATGAGGGTTGATTTGTGGCCATCGATTAGTTTGTTGATTTGCCAGGTGTAAAATAAAGCGCTAAACAATAGTAAAGCTGCAAGGTAAATAAGGATAATGAAAGCCGAGAAAAAATAATGGTTACTGATTGCTAAAATAACACTGAGTAACATATATACCAGGATTGGTAGGCTAACTGCGGCTTGTAGTATTACCCATGCCGATATTTGTTGGATTTTAGAGCAAGAGTTGATACTGTAAAATAGAAATCGCTGGTGAACATGGTAGAGCTTGGCTGAAATAAAATGCCAGCATTTAAGGGTGTATAATAAAAGCACGGCAAAAACGATGACC
>NZ_CAMLHF010000264.1 GCF_946479715.1 uncultured Pedobacter sp.
GGTCTAAAACTTCAGTCTTGAGCCATGATACTTCAACGCGAGGTTGGTTTGCACCGTAATTAGCTTTAACTGGACAGGTGGTGACTTTGCGTATGACGACAGAGCAATGCTAGTAGCTTATGACATAACCGGTGAGCGTGCAAAATTTAATACCGCATCTGAAAGGGCCAGGGATGGATCTGCCAAACTTAAGATGGATGAAAGTTTTGCAGGGAAACAGGTTGATGTATATCTGGCCTTTGTATCTGAAGATAGAAAACGGCGCAGCAATAGTCAGCACCTTGGGCTGATCACTGTTTTGTAAGTGTTGCCTCTATTTGCTGACTTGTAACATAATTTATGATCATTGAGCGAACAGACGTATGAAAATATGCCTTAACATCAGCAATGCTCCCAATCTGCAATTTGTTTTGCCAGGATTTGACAAAAAGGTCTACTAATAAATCATCTGCAACGTCTTCGTCTTTGATCCTCTTAACCGCATAATTAAATAGATAAGGATATAGTGATTTGTGAAGCAAGGCAAAAGACTGCTGTTCGCCTTTTACTGAGTTATCCCACAACTCAGCCAATTCATAAACTTTGTTCATGTTTAAATATTTGGTCTACTCAAACTTACGAAAGCTAAACCTGTTTAGCAAACAGCAAGCAAGTTTTAACCATTTAATAAAAAAACACCACAAAAAATACTAAAGTCACATAAAAAGCAAAAGCAAATTGTTATTATTAAAAATTATAGCGATTTTATTACTTATTTGGCAAGCTTTCCTTAAGCGAGAAGAACAAAGTTCCGAAACCTGCATTATCTGCATTAAACCCGGCTCCTTCAGGTCTTAACTTATCTGCCGCAGCCTTAGTATACTTATACTGTTCGGCCTGTATTCCCTTTACCCGAAAGGCATAATGATTGTATACCTGTTCAAAAATAGAGCGGAGGTTGCCCCTGCCATTGGTAGAAATTGTGGATGCCGGAAAACGGCCACTGATATCGATGTAGGGCTCAAAAGGTACATCTTCACCTAAATTGTATTTGGCCGTGTATTCGAATCCCTTTAAAAGTCTGTTATCTGAGAATTTATACATGTCCAGGCCCTGATTCCACCCAATTTCGCACATCTCAGCAAGGTGACCAATGCCTAACATGCTGTGCGGCTGATCGCGACCACTCTCCTGACCCTGCCCGGCTTCATTAACAATGTAATGCAAAAGACTCCCATTTCCAGGGCCTCTGTAATAGAAATCCACCGCTTTATCAAACATCGCATGATCGTCATTAAAAACTGCAATAGACATCATACCTTTCATGCAAGCCAAATCCCAGTTTCCGTGTGCCCAAAGTGCAAAGTATTGGATAGGAGGATAAAATACATTACTAAACATATCCTGGCATTTCTTAATTTCTGCCTGCGACCATTTAGGATATGTGGCTCGCATAATTTCGGCAGCACTTGCCATTTTAAAAACATTCAACCCAGCGCCGAGCTCTACGTCGGTACCATCAAAGATCTTAAAGGTGTCAGACCAGGCATTGAGAATCCGAACCGCTGCTTCTGCATGTGCTTCATCTCCGGTAATTGTCCACATCAGCGCATTCTGATAAGCAGCGCATACATCCTTTTCAAGATTACCTATATTTTTCCCGGCTCCCGTTAGCAGACTTCTTTCTACGTGTGCAACTGCGCTTGGCTTCCAGTTGGCGCTAGAATAAGGACTTTGTTTAAATTTTTCAAATCCGCTCTTCCAGGGTTCAATTCCCCTGGCTACCATATCCTTCATTCTTAGCAGGTCGGAAGACGAATGCAGCAGGCCAGGATGTGTAAAAGGAGCCGGATGATAAGCTTTCGGCTTTTCCAATTTTAATACCTGTGCATTAATCATGGATGAAATAATCACTAAAAAAGTGCACATTAAAATTCTGGCAAATAAAAATCTGATCATTGTAAGTGGTTATTTTTTTAGTAGTGAAAATGAATTGGGTAACTTAGGGTTTCCGTTTGGATACTCGAGGTATTGCTTACTTAAAGCAAAAAAACCGATAAATTCTGCATTGAATTCGGGATGTGCGGCAATATTACCTTTCATGTTAACCTTAATAGTTGCACCATCTGCAGTGTGTATCAAATGGAAACCGGCATCTTCGACAAAAGTGTTGTAGTCGATTTTGCATCCCGTACAGCTTTGGGCATCTAGCTTTTGCTTTACAGAAATATTTCCAAACCATCGGTGGTCTATATTTAGAGAAGGAATGGTTTGTTTGATGACTAAAGTATGGGGCAGATAGTTACTTGTGGCTACCGATTTGCCCTGCTGACGCTCATTGCTAAAACTACAATTGTAAAACAGGTTTTTGATAAAAACATTCGCCTCGCTGGCAAGCATTTTGACACCTGATTTTCCGGTCTGATTTCCCGGAGCCAGCACATTGTTGTCAACCAGCGCCGGCCCATGGCTGTTGAAAAGATATAGCGCATCAGCCTCTGTATCAGAAATTATATTCTCGCTGATTCGCGTAGCCTGAAACAAAGGGCCCAGGTAAATGCCATAACCTTGCTTCCCTTTGATCTGGCGGATTAAGTTCCCTTTAATCACGGCATCTATGGCCACTGCCAACCTGATTCCGGCAGATTCTGCACCTGTATACATTCCATCGGTGTTGATCTTTTCAATCAGGTTTCCTTTTATCAAACTGGCAGTACCACCCACTAAACCAAAAATTCCAGCCTGACCGCAGTTTAAAATATGGTTATTAAGAATAACATGATGACCAACCTCTTCGATTTCTTTGTAATCGCTGAACTCCGGATTTCTCGGGCTGGCTTCAGGATACGTTTTACCGGTATTACCGATTGAGATACCCACCCCAGTGCAATTGTCTATGATGCAGTTTTGGATAACCCAGTGAGTTCCTCCGCCTGTCTCAATTGCCCCTCCTTGTTTTCCATAGATGCTGGCAATAGGGCTCACTACCTGGCTAACATGAATTCCATCGATAGTAATATAATTTATATTTTCTAAAGCTGAAATTCCTGATGGCTGGACAGGTATTTCGGTAAGCGCTTGATTGGGATTACTTTTACCAAAATTTGCTTTGATCAGAATCTTTCCACCATCCTTTTCTGCTGTCCAGCTTAATACAGATTCATTTACTTGTTTTGGCTCGTCCTTCTGCTGCATTTTTACATTATTGAAAAAGATAATGCCTTTAAATGAAACAGTATCGGTAAGCAATTTCCAAATGCCGTCGTTTTCTTTAGTCCAGCTTTTTGTCTGTTCAGAGCCGCTAATGCTTACGGTTTCGCCTTTAGCCGCTTTTATGGTAATCCTTTGCTGTTCAGATGCTCCACTCCTATTCAAAATTACGAATTCACGATAAATACCTTTCCGAATAATCACCTGATCTCCCGGCCCTGCTTTCAATACAGCCTGGCTAATAGTCAAAAGGGGCCTTGCAAAGGAACCATCGGCAGCATCATTCCCCGATTTAGAAACATAAATCACCTTACCAGAGCCCGGTGCCTCCTGAAAAAAAGCGTTCGCCAAAAAAGGTTGGACAAGGCAAAGACTAAGAAACAAAACAATTTTTTTCATTTAAAATCTAGTTATAATGATATGACAACATAATGGGCTTTTTATACTCACTAGCTCACTCGTCATGCTGAAATAAATTCAGCATGACGAAATGTGCCCATATGTTATTCCCACCCCGCAGAAATAAAGCTAACAAACTACCATTTAGATACAAAACAATCAAATGAAATCTGGCAAGAGAGTATTGAATGGAAAGTGCTGCGTCTATAGATAAACCACTTAAACCGAGCGTATGAAAAGGATTCCTTAGTATAAAGACATTCTATGTTAATTAATCTTGCCGCAACTATTCAGAATAGGAAAGCGGTCTTTTTATTTTTCCATTTAAAGAACCAAATAAATTTATGAAACTTCACTTACAAAATTCAATTCAATGGAGTAAGATTATGAGGGTTGGATTTGGTCAGATGATTCTATTTTCATCATTGATCAATCTAGCCTATTCTAAATCCTCTAACACGCATAACACCCCTGATAGCTTTTCGGATCCTCACTATGCTAGTATAAAGGGCTTAAAAAATAACAACAGAAACAATTTTGCAAAAATGGATCAGGTTGTATCCGGAACTGTAACCGACAATAAAGGAGGAGCCATTCCGGGAGTATCTGTTAAAGTTAAAGGTACCAACCTGGGTGCTGTTACTGATAAAAACGGAAAATTTAAGCTGACTGTACCAAATGGTACAAGTATTCTGGTTTTTAGTTCCGTTGGTTTTGAAACTCAGGAATTGGCAGTTAATAACAAACAGGTTATTAATGTGAGTTTAAAAGAAACAAATGATGTACTGGACGAATTGATAGTTGTTGGCTATGGAAAGCAGAAGAAAGCGACACTTACAGGTGCTGTAGAAACTATTGATCGTAAAGCGTTTGAAGACCGTGCGGTAACTAACGTGGGATTGGCATTGCAAGGGCAATCGCCCGGACTACTGGTTACCCGTAGCTCGCCCCGCCCGGGTAATGAGGGTTTGGCATTCAGGATTCGCGGAAACTCTTCTGTGAATGGTAGTGATCCATTGATTATTGTGGATGGTGTACCTGTTCTTAATGCCTATTCTTTTCAGAACTTGAATAGTGATGATATTGAGAGCATTTCTGTTTTGAAGGATGGAGCTGCGGCAATTTACGGTTCACGGGCTTCAAATGGTGTGATCCTGGTAACTACTAAGAAAGGAAAAGGCAAATTACAAGTGAACTATACCGGCAATGTCCGTTTTAACACCAATGGTATTACCGGTTATTCGCCTTCTATGCAGCAATATGCTTCAATCTGGTTAGCAGCAAATGAAGAAGAAACCACACCGAATTACTGGGTGTGGGGAAATAAAGAAAACCTGGAGAAAATGCAACAGGGCGTGGAAGGCAGATACGATCTTTTTGGAACGGATTACTACATCTTTAATGCTAACCGATTGGATGAGATGTTTGCTACACGTTATTCTCAGCAGCATAATTTAAGTATTTCAAGAGGTACAGACACGTCAGGATATCGTTTGTCTGTAGGGTATGCGAATAATAAAGGGAATTTGGCTACTGCTTATGATGGACAAAAACAATACAATCTTCGCTTTAGTAACAATTATAAGCTATCAGATAAATTTAAGATTGAATCTAATGTTAGTTTGATCAATGCGAATACCAAGTCACCTTCTGTAGGGCTCGACAATACACTTTATGCTTATGATATGCCATTTTATCCGGCTAAAAATCCTTTTGGGCAATGGTTTGCCACATTTAATGGAATTGACGGCGGGGCTAACAGAAATGCAGCGGCGATGACAGCTGCCGGTGGGCGGGAAAATAAAAATTCTCTTACCGGAAGAGTGGATGTGACAGCCACTTATCAAATTTTCAATGATCTTGCCCTGGAAGGTCTGGCATCTTTACAGAACGAACGATTTAATTCGGAAAGATATGTATTGCCTGTACAATTGTATAATTGGTATGGCACGCCCACAGGGATTGGTTTAAATACCGGAGGTACAAATAATACTTACAATACTTATGCCTGGCAAGGGCTTTATCAATATTACTCGGCCTTGTTACGTTATGAAAAAACGATCAATGGTGTACATAATATATCAGCAGTAGCAGGTCTCAATGCAGAGAAAAATACTTCTCAGTATTTGTCTGGCACACGCGTGGGTTTTGTAGATCAGGGGGTTTATGATATCAGTCTGGCCGGTTTAGAAACGCAAACAAACAACGGAGACAAAACATTAATTGGCAGATATTCTTATCTGACGAGGCTGAACTATAACTATGCCGAAAAATATTTATTGGAACTGGTGGGCAGAAGAGATGGTAATTCCAGATTTGCTTCGGGATATAAGTTCAAAAATTTCGGATCTGCGCAATTGGGTTGGGTATTTACTA
>NZ_CAMLHF010000265.1 GCF_946479715.1 uncultured Pedobacter sp.
TGCGGTTATAACCCTTGAAGATTCTGAGGAAGAATATATCCCATTGGCAAACATTTCTGACCAACAAGCTCCATTTGATATTTACAATTCGCATTTATCTGAGTACGGTGTACTAGGTTTTGAGTATGGTTATGCAATGGCTAACCCTAATGCGCTTACCATTTGGGAAGCTCAGTTTGGCGACTTCTTTAACGGAGCACAGATTGTGGTAGATCAGTATATTGCAAGTGCAGAAACGAAATGGCAACGTGAGAACGGTTTGGTTATGTTGTTGCCTCACGGTTATGAAGGACAAGGTCCAGAGCACTCATCTGCAAGGATTGAGCGTTTTATGGAACTTTGTGCCGATTACAACATGCAGATAACGAACTGTACTACTCCGGCTAACTTTTTCCACGCATTACGCAGACAGTTCAAACGTGATTTCAGAAAACCTTTGGTCGTGTTTACGCCTAAGAGTTTATTGCGTAATCCTCAATGCGTTTCGAAACTTACAGAGTTTACTGATGGTAAATTCCAGGAGGTTATTGATGATGAAAACGTTAAAGCAACTGATGTTAGAAGAGTATTGTTCTGTTCCGGTAAGATCTATTATGAGTTGTTAGAAAAACAACAAAAAGATCAGATCAAGGATGTTGCTATTGTTCGTGTTGAGCAGCTTTATCCAACTCCATTAGCGCAAATGGAAACTGTATATGCGAAATACAAAAATGCTAAAGAAGCAGTTTGGGTACAGGAAGAACCTGAGAATATGGGCGCATGGCCATATTTGTTGCGTAAATTAAGAAGAACTATCTTTAGTGATATTGAACTGATTTCAAGAAAAGAAAGCAGCAGTACTGCCACCGGATTTGCAAGACAACATGCCGATCAACAGGCTTATATTTTAGCTAAAGCTTTTGAAGCACCTGTTACTGAAACAGAGAAAAAGATTGCTAAAAAATCAGTGAGTAAAGTTTATAATGTAGATTAGAAAAAATAATACATCAGTTATGAGTATAGAAATAAAAGTTCCGCCAGTAGGCGAGTCGATAACCGAAGTTGTTTTATCACGTTGGGTAAAAAACGATGGAGATGTAGTTGAAATGGACGAAGTAATTGCTGAATTGGAATCTGATAAGGCAACGTTTGAATTAACTGCAGAACAAGCCGGAACTTTAAAAACAGTAGCTGCCGAAGGCGATACACTTGCCATTGGTGCTGTAGTTTGCAAAATTGAAGATGGTGGCGCTGCACCTAAAGCAAAAGAAGAACCAGCTAAGGAAGAAAAGCCTGTTGCAGCTGCAGATAAGGCTGCTGCTCCGGTTGCCGAAAAAAGTGGTGAAAATTATGCTACAGGAACTCCTTCTCCTGCTGCCGGAAAAATTCTTGCTGAAAAGGGCGTTGATCCTGCTTCTGTAAAAGGAAGTGGTGTTGATGGAAGAATTACTAAAGAAGATGCTGTGGCTGCAGAGAAATCTCAACCAAAAGCTGCGGCTCCTGCTCCTAAAGCAGCTCCTTCGGTAACTGCTGTTGCAGGTTCAAGAAATGAGCGCAGAGAGAAAATGTCGCCATTGCGTAAAACAGTTGCTAAGAGATTGGTTACGGTTAAAAACGAAACTGCAATGTTAACTACGTTTAACGAAGTTAATATGAAGCCGATTATGGATTTGAGAGGTAAGTATAAAGATCAGTTCAAAGAGAAATTTGGCGTAGGCTTAGGCTTTATGAGTTTCTTTACTAAAGCTGTTTGTGAGGCATTAAAAGATTTCCCTGCCGTAAATGCTAAAATTGATGGCGAAGAGATTGTTTATAATGACTTTGCTGATATCTCAATTGCAGTATCTGCTCCTAAAGGATTGGTTGTTCCGATCATTAGAAATGCAGAAAGTATGAGCCTTGCGCAGATCGAGAAAACTGTTATTGAACTTGCTACTAAAGCGCGTGACAGCAAATTAACTATTGAGGAAATGACTGGTGGTACATTCACAATTACTAATGGTGGTGTGTTTGGATCTATGATGTCTACTCCAATTATTAATGCTCCTCAGTCTGCAATTTTAGGTATGCACAATATCATTGAGCGCCCGATTGCTGAAAAAGGAGAAGTGGTAATTCGTCCGATGATGTATGTGGCTTTATCTTATGACCACAGAATTATTGATGGAAGAGAGTCGGTAGGCTTCCTGGTGAGGGTTAAACAATTGTTAGAAGATCCAGCTAGATTATTGTTAGGCGTTTAATAGCTTAAACTATATAGAAAAACCCCAATGTTTTTAAGCATTGGGGTTTTTTATTTATTTGTGTGTGTTTATATTTTTCTTACGCCACCAGATCCTGATACAGTTTTTTGAATTGTAGGGTCGCCTGAATAGCTTATATTTCCTGATCCACTGATTGCTGCCTCAATGCTTTTTTGTGCATCAATGTAAATATTTCCGGAGCCGCTTACATGGGCTGAAATGGTTTCTACTGAGAAATTCTTTCCAGAGAATGTACCTGATCCACTAACGGCAACTTCTGAACTCTTGGCTTTTCCACTAATTGACAAGCCACCTGAACCGCTGATTGCGCCTTCAAAATTATTTACACTTGCAGATGCTTTAATATTGCCAGAACCGCTTACGGCAACACTTAATGATGAAGAATTGATTGTTCCCTCAACATCTATACTTCCGGAACCACCCAATCCTAATGAAGTGATCTTTTTTGCGGTAATATAAGCCGTGATTTTCGCATTTTTGAATTTTTTAAACCAATCGTTCCATTTTGTTTTTGGTTTAATGGTCAGTACACCGTTTTTTACTTCAGTAATGAGGTTGTCTATAGCCTCTTGGTCGCCTTCTAATCTAAGACTTTCTGTATTGCCAAGCTTAACTTTTGCATTAATGGAACCACCAATTTCGATGCCTGTAAAATTGCTTACCTGTCTCTGTTGATTTGAGTAATATGTTGATTTGCTGGTAAGATTAGAAGCTTGGCTTGCTGTTCCCAATGCCAGGAATGCAAGGATTAATATTGAACTTATTTTTTTCATTTTGTTTAGGTTTTTCTATATGACGCACAGAATTGCAATTAGTTGCACCATCTTTAAAAAAAAATCTATGATTTTTTAAGTTTAATATAGAAGTTCCGATCTGCTTTGAAAGTATTTGCTGTTACGCCTCTGCCCAATTCAGCTGTTTTCCATTGAGTAGTTGGGTGGAGGAGAGAAAAGGTGTTTTCTTTTAAACTTACTTTAACGGGCATGTCAAAATTCTTTACATCGGCCAGCCATCTGTATGATAATTTTGAACCTTCAATTTTATATTCTAAAGTAGGAACATTTGAGTAACGAAGGTATTGGTCAAATATCTTATCTAGCTTTAAGCCGCTTTGCTTTACAATATAATTCTCCACTTCTTGCGTGGTAACAGTCTTATGGTAGAATGTTTTATTTAACCCCCTTAATATGCTTCTGAATTTCTCATCATTATTGATCAGTTGGCGGATGATGTGGATCATGTTTGCTCCTTTGTAATACATATCGCCAGATCCTTCTTTATTGACATTATATTGCCCAATAATTGGAATATCGTTCTGGATGTTGTGTCTGATGCCCACAACATAATCTGATGCAGCTTGTTTTCCATGCTCTGACTCTGTGAACAAGGTTTCAGAGTAGTTAGTGAAGGCTTCATGAATCCACATATCGGCTATATCTTTTGAGGTGATGTTGTTCCCAAACCATTCATGTCCGCTTTCGTGAACAATGATGAAATCGAACTTTAAACCCCAGCCTGTGGCGGACAAGTCTTTTCCAGAGTAGCCCATTTTAAACTGATTGCCATATGCAATGGCACTCTGATGCTCCATGCCGAGGTGCGGTGCCTGAACAAGCTTATATCCATCCTCATAAAAAGGGTAGGGGCCAAACCAATGCTCAAAAGATTTTAACATGGGTTTCACATCTGCATCCCAATGGGGGTGGGCTTTTAGGCTATCCTCTTTAAGTGCCCAGTAATCAAGAGATAACTTGCCTTTTTCGCCCTGGTACTGATCAGACCAATGTGCGTATTTGCCAACGTAAAAGGTTACGTTGTAGTTGTTTATTGGATTGGCCACAAACCAGTTGTATTGGGTGTAACCATCTGGTTTTTGAACAGTGCTTCTTAAGCGACCGTTTGAAATATCCTGAAGGTCTTTCGGTACGCTTATACTGATTAGCATACTATCTACCTCGTCGCTTTGATGATCTTTGTTAGGCCACCAGCAGCTGGCACCAAAGCCCTGACAGGCTACAGAAACCCATGGATTGCCAGACTTATCTTTGGTAAAGATAAGGCCTCCATCCCAGGGTGGGTTCTTTGCTATAACAGGATTGCCTGAATAATATACCGTAAAGCTTTCCTTAGCACCTTTTTTAATCTCAGTAGGGAAAGTTATAAATACTGCATTGAATTCTCTTTTGTAAGAAAGTTCTGAACCCTTAAATACAATTTTATCAACCTTAAGGTTATCGAACAGGTCAAATTGCAGTTTGTTGAAGTTTTGAGTAGCCGTAAATTTAAATTCATTGCTCCCGCTGATGAATTTGTTATCTATGTTTATTTTAACATCAAGGTGGTAATAATTGATGTCGTAGCAGGTTCTTAATGGGGTAAGTGCACCTCTAAGGCTATCAGCCCTGGAAGATTTTTCGGCCCCGGTAAGTAGCTGCGCCTTCGCAAAATTTATCGTACACAATAACGCAATGATACTGAATAATAGCTTCTTCATTAATTATGGTTTTAGTACGGTTACGGTTAGTGAAGAAGAATTGTGTACATCGTGAAAAATGCGGTGCGTTGCTTTTTGGAAATCACTTGGTTCGGCCTGATAGATGTCCATAAATTTTTGAGGGTTTCTATCTGCCAATGGAAACCATGAATTTTGTATCTGTATCATAATCCTGTGACCTTTTTTGAAAGTGTGGGCAACATCAGGCAGGGCATAATTGACTTTAGTGATTTCGCCTGGATTGATGGCCTCCGGCTTTTCAAAGCTATTACGATATTTTCCACGCATGATTTCTCCGCGTACCAGCATTTGGTAACCACCCATAATCAGGTTTTTTGGATTTGTTGTCGGATTAGGAGTGTTTTCAGGATAAACATCAATGAGTTTTACTACATAATCTGCATCTGAGCCCGTTGTGGATACAACGAGATTAGCCAGTACTGGTCCGGTTAGCGTGATATCCTCGGTTAAAGTATCAGTTTGGTATACTTTAACATCAGGTCTGCGGGCAGCGAAACGTTGATCATCGATCATATATTCACGTGTTCTTTTAGCTTGAACTCCATCCTGATAAGGAACTGGGTTATTGGGGTCACTTACGTATTCGTCCCAGCTATCGGTTCTCTTAACTTTTTCAAAACTTAGCTTCCCATTGGGTTGCAAATACAGTGTTTTGGCTTCGGTATCTTTGGGTGGCCATGTACTAAACTTTTTCCATTCGTTGCTGCCAGTTACAAAGATGTTTGCTTCTGCGGCATTAAAATCACCCTGACCTTTAAGGTAGTACTTAAAGAAAGGGAGCTCAAAGTTTTCCTGATAGTATGTGCTGGTTGGCTGTCCGAATTCAATATCGCCAAAGCTGCTTCCGGTACTGCGTACCCAGCCTCCGTGAAACCATGGCCCCATAACCAGAATGTTGTTTGCTTTTGGATTTTGTTTCTCTATGCTTTTATAGGTTGCAAAAGTACCGTAGGCATCTTCGGCATCAAAGAACCCGCCTACAACCATAACAGCAGGTTTTACGTTAACTAAATGCGGCTGGATGTTTCTTGCCTGCCAAAAGGTATCCAGGTTAGGGTGTGCAAATAAGTCATTCCAGAATTTAATGCTATCGGCAAAGTATTTATCCTTTAGGTTTTTAACTGAGCCAGATTCAAGGTAAAAACGATAATTGTCTTGTATTGGGAATTCGAAACCTTTAGGTCCT
>NZ_CAMLHF010000266.1 GCF_946479715.1 uncultured Pedobacter sp.
CGCCTTTGTCGTTTGTTAACGTATCTGTTAATGGATTAAAGCTCAAATCACCTGCAATAGCTAATGCTGTTACTAATTCCGGAGAACCAACAAAGGCAAAAGTATTAGGGTTACCATCGGCACGTTTTGCAAAGTTGCGGTTAAAAGAGTGTACAATAGTGTTTTTCTCTTGCTTGTCAGCACCAACTCTGTCCCACATACCAATACATGGTCCGCAGGCATTGGTAAATACTTTAGCACCTATGCTTTTGAAGACGTCTAAAAATCCATCACGTTGAATGGTGTAACGGATCTGCTCAGAACCAGGATTAATGCAATATTCAGATTTAGCAGTTAAGCCTTTTTCTGATACTTGTTTAGCAATACTGATTGCACGGGAAATATCTTCGTATGATGAGTTGGTACAAGAACCGATCAAACCCACATCGATTTTCATTGGCCATCCGTTAGCTGCAGCAACTTCTTTCATTTTAGAGATAGGAGTTGCTAAATCCGGAGTGAATGGGCCGTTCAAATAAGGCTCAAGTTCAGATAAGTTAATTTCGATTAATTGATCGAAGTATTTTTCAGGCTCTGCGTAAACTTCAGCATCGCCAGTTAAGTGTTCTTTTATTCCGTTTGCAGCATCAGCAACTTCAGCTCTGCCGGTAGCACGTAGATAACGTTCCATGCTTTCGTCGTAACCAAATGTTGAAGTTGTAGCACCAATTTCGGCACCCATATTACAAATGGTTCCTTTACCGGTACAGCTCATGCTTGTTGCGCCTTCGCCAAAATATTCAACAATTGCACCTGTTCCACCTTTTACAGTAAGAATACCTGCAACTTTAAGGATTACATCTTTAGCAGATACCCATCCACTTAATTTTCCGGTAAGTTTGATACCTATTAATTTAGGGAATTTTAGTTCCCAAGGTAATCCTGCCATTACATCACAAGCATCAGCACCACCAACACCTATGGCAACCATGCCTAAGCCGCCTGCGTTTACAGTGTGCGAGTCGGTGCCTATCATCATTCCACCCGGGAAAGCATAGTTTTCTAAAACAACCTGGTGAATAATACCTGCACCTGGTTTCCAGAAACCAATACCATATTTGTTTGAAACTGAAGCTAAGAAATCAAATACTTCCTTGCTTTCAGTGTTTGCAGCTGGTAAGTCAATTTCAGCACCATTCTTTGCTGTGATCAGGTGATCGCAATGAACAGTAGAAGGAACAGCAACTCTTGGTCTGCCTGCCTGCATAAATTGCAATAAAGCCATTTGTGCAGTAGCATCTTGCATGGCCACACGGTCAGGAGCAAAATCTACATAATCAGTACCTCTTGTGTAAGCGGTATTTGTATTTCCATCCCAAAGGTGGGCGTAAAGAATTTTTTCTGAGAGTGTTAAAGGTCTGCCTACTAATTTACGGGCCGCCTCAACGCGGGGGCCAAAGTTTGCATACACCTTTTTGATCATTTCTATATCAAAAGCCATTGATAATATGTGTTAAAAGGGTAAGTTATTCTTATTATTTTGTAGCGAATTTACAAAAAAAAACAGGGGTAGGACATCATCTGCATATCATTATATTATTTATACCTATTCTAAATAATGCAATGAGCTTAATGGCTTAAATATCTGCAAAATAGTTGCGATCATTTCTGAACACTGCTGTTCATTTTTGAACACTTCTATTTTTTGTGATGCTTGTAATTATCTGTTTTTTAGTATGTTGAGTTGGTTGGTTGTTTTGGCCTAACCTTAGCTGTGCAGATCATGGAAAATTAAAGAGAATCGAAACGATAACCCAATTCAGAAAAATGTTTCAACACTCTGGGTAATGCATAATGCATTCTGTCGTAGGCTTTCAAACTGTCGTGAAAAACTACAATAGATCCGTTGCCGGTATGCGTAATCACATTGTTGAAGCACTTGTGTGGTGCCAGGTTGATGTCAAAATCGCCGCTAAGTACATCCCACATAATGATTTGAGTTTCCGGGTACATTGCGCGGATGCTGGTGATCTGAGATTTTTTGATTCTGCCGTAAGGTGGACGAAATAAATTCGTGTTAGTTAATTCCTGACACTTTTGGAAGTTTTTAGTGTATATTTCATCCGGCGTTTTCCATCCTTTTAAATGGTTAAAAGTATGGTTGCCGATGCGATGGCCCTCGTTCTTTATCTTCTCAAAAATATCAGGATGTTTGTGAATATTATCTCCGATGCAAAAGAATGTTGCTTTTGCGTTAAAGCTTTTTAAAGTTTTTAATGCAAAGTCTGTAACATCTGGTATGGGTCCATCGTCAAAGGTTAAATAAATAACTTTTTGATCCCGGTTCTTATGCCAGGTTAATGATGGGTAATACCATTTTAATAAAAGCGGGGATTTTATCAGGTACATGCCCAAACTTAGAGAAAATTTTAATTTTATTGGCTTCTTTTAAGCCTTAAGAGAAAATAGAGGAAGAGAAGAAGCAATAAAATGCAGTTGTTGTACCTGAAAATTTACAAAACGAATAAGTTGTTTATATTAATATTGTGAAAACTAAATTATGAAAAAAATTAACCCTTATAGTACATTGCCCAAATTAACCTTAGCACTCTCTCTTATCTTTATTACGGGTTTTGTGCAAAAATCTAACGCTCAAGAGATCATTACCATACAACAAGCAATAGAAGAAACTTTACATAATAACCTTCAGGTAAAGAAATCACAGCTGAGTGAAAATTTAGCAGATGAGGATTTGAAGCAATCTAAATTGGCATTGTATCCCTCATTAAATGGACAAGCTCAACAAAATATGGGCTGGGGTCGTAATAGTTTTGGTAGTACAGGTATATATGAGAATACACAGAATTATAGGCTCGATCCAAGTTTGAATTTAAGTGTAGATTTATTCAATGGGTTTTTAAAAATAAACCAGATCAAACAAAATAAATTGTTGCTTGATGCAGGAAAAGCAAATACAGATAAAGTAAAAAATGATCTTATCCTTCAGGTAATTACTTCATATCTTGAAATACTCTACAATAAGGATCGTTTATCAGCGGCAAAACAACAGCTTTCTGTAGCTCAGCAGCAGTTAAAACAACAACAGGAACTTTTAGATGTCGGTAACAAAACCCTTGCGGATCTTTCAGAAGCAAAGGCTCAGGTTGCTACTGCTGATCTTGACGTTACAACAGCAGAAAATGCACTCACTATTTCTTTTATAACTTTAGCTCAGTTAATGGATATTCCATCTTCAACTAGATATGATGTTCAAGCTCCTGTATTATCGGCTTTTAATAAACCTTCAACAGTTTATAATGCTGAGGATGTTTACTCTGAGTCTTTAAATCTGTTTCCTGATATTAAACTGGCGGGTTTACAAACACAAGCTGCAAAAAGAGGTGTGCAAGTGGCGAAAGGTAATTTATATCCCTCACTGTCGCTGGGTGCAAGTTATGGTACGTCTTATATTTATAGTTACAATCTAGAACCACCTCAGTTTAATGATACATTTGGCTCGCAATTAAAAAACAACGTTTCTAAAGGAGTTGGAATGACCCTTAGGATACCAATATTTAATGGTTTGCAAGCCAGAACCGGCGTGAATAAAGCTAGAATTAATTTGTTGCAAACTCAGGCAGATGAGCAATTGGCAAAGAATAACTTAAATAAGATCATTTATCAGGCAGTAGCCGACCTAAAGGCTGCTGGAAGTACATACGAATCTACAACAAATACTTTTAATGCAAGAAAAGAGGCGTTTTCGGTAATTGAGCAACGTTATAATGTTGGTTTAGTTAACTCTTTAGATTACAACACTTCGTTAACAAATAAGAATAAAGCAGAAATAGACATGATCAGAGCTAAGTATGATTTGCTTTTTAAAGCAAAGGTGATTGACTATTACTTAGGCAAACAAATAGTTTTCTAGGAGCAGCATTATAAATTCGCACAATTTATTGCCCCTTGATTATAAATGATAAAAAATAAATAAATTCAAATGAAACTAAAACCCATACTAATTGCAATAGGAGTTATTCTCGTATTATTGGCGGTAGCAAAATTTACCGGCTTAATAGGAGCAGATAAAACCGAGAAGGTGACGATTGAAAAGGCGGCTGACAGGAAAGTTGTTGAAACTGTTACTGCCAGCGGAAAAGTACAGCCTGAAACTGAAGTAAAACTAAGCTCTGAGGTATCGGGTGAGGTTACTGAACTTTTGGTTAAAGAAGGTGATGTGGTTAAAAAAGGCCAATTGCTGATTAAAGTTAGACCAGATGTTCTTCAGTCGGGATTTGAAAGAGCTGTAGCTTCAAATAATACTCAGAAAGCTCAGGTAGTTGCTGCAGAGCAACAGCTGAAACAAGCCAATGCAAATTTTGATAATACTGAAGCCAGCTATAAAAGAAGTCAGGAACTTTTTACTAAAAAAGTGATCTCAGCTTCAGAATTTGATGCAGCTAAAGCGCAATATTTTGGTGCCTTAGCTGATATTGCCAGACTGAAAGCTATGGTTACCAGTGCAAAATACAGTTTGCAGGAAGGTGGTGCCAATGTTAAAGAAGCAGGTGCCAACCTTGCTAAAGCTACTATATACGCTCCGGTTGATGGAGTAATCTCTAAATTATCAGTTGAATTGGGAGATCGTATTCTTGGTACAGCTCAAATGGCAGGTACAGAGATTATGCGTATTTCCAACTTGTCATCTATGGAAGTAAACGTTGATGTGAATGAGAACGACATTAACAGGGTAAATGTAGGTGATAGCTCTATTATAGAAGTTGATGCATTTGCCGATACAAAATTTAAAGGCATTGTAACTGAAATAGCAAGTTCATCTAAAGATGTAGGTACTGCAACAAGCACTGTGGATCAGGTAACGAATTTCAACGTTAAGGTTCGTATTTTGGCTGAATCGTACAGTAATATTAAAGGTGGAGCAAAAGACCTTCCGTCTCCATTCAGACCAGGAATGTCTGCAACAGTGGATATCGAAAGTGAATCTTTAAAAGGGTTAGCAATTCCTATTCAATCTGTATTCACAGAAGATAAGGCTAAAGCTGAAAAGCCTGCTGATAATGATCAAAATGTAGACAAACAGAAATCTAAGCTTTCTGATAAAACAATTAAGCAGTATGTATATGTGTTTAATAATGGCACAGTAAAACGTGCTGAGGTTACTACTGGAATTCAAAATGATCAATACATCATTATTAAATCTGGACTTAAAGCGAATCAGGAAGTGGTAACAGGTCCTTACTCGGCAATTCAAAACAGATTAAAGGATGGTATGAAAGTAGAAAAAACCACTAAGGATCAATTGTTTGCTGCTCCCAAATAGAAAGTAAGCAATATCAGTCATTTAAAATAAGTAAATTGCCCCCGGTTTAAAACAATAAACCGGGGTTTTTTATTTATAAGTTATGATACCTAAAGTTGCAATGATTGGTGGCGGTAGTTGGGCTACTGCAATCATAAAAATGCTTTCAGATAATTTTACTGCTAAGGAAATCTATTGGTGGATGCGCAATCAGGAATCGATAACGCATTTGCAGAAATATAAGCATAACCCTAATTATCTTAGTTCTGTTGAAATTAGAATTCCTGAAGATAATATATCCAACAACATCTCTGATATTATTGAGAAGGCAGAGTACATCATTTTAAATGTGCCGGCAGCCTTTTTAAAGGAAACACTGGATGGTGTGAGTTCGGAACAATTAAAAGGCAAGAAGATCATCTCTGCAATTAAAGGGATTGTGCCTGATGAAAATCTAATCATTGGTGAGTTTCTAAATCAGAAATATAATGTGCCGTATGAGGATATAGTAGTTATAAGTGGACCTTGCCATGCAGAAGAGGTTGCTTTGGAGAAATTGTCTTATCTAACTATTGCTTCTACCAATTTGGAACTTGCAGCAACATTTGCAAG
>NZ_CAMLHF010000267.1 GCF_946479715.1 uncultured Pedobacter sp.
CTTTACCTCCTGAGCAGAATTTTCAAGAAACTTATCTAAACGGATGTAAGCAATATTATCTTCCGTCATACCAGAATAGGGTACATTAGGTTGCTTAATCTCATCACGCACCAGTTTCTTAGTGATCACAGAACCATCTCTTATAATCAACATATCTACTGTAGACCCTTTGGGGCCACGCAACAATTGGCTTATCTGATTACGATCTTTACCCTTTACCTCATTGCCATTTATCTTTACCAACTGATCTCCGGGCTTTACATCCTGCTTATCTGCCGGATATCCTTCAACTACTTCATTTACAAACAACTTGCCTTCAATAGAAACCGTGCTGGCACCAATACCACCGTATTGTGTGCTCACATATTTTAATTTATAATCTTCAATTTCAGATTCCGGAATGTACTCAGTGTAAGGATCAAGATTTTCCAACATCGCATCAATGCTGTTTCGCATCAGGTCAGATGGGTTGGTCTCCTCCACATAATTGATGTTAATCTCTTTATATAAAGAAGCAAAGATGTCCAGATTTTTGGATACCTGAAACAAGTCCTCTTTAAAAGACCATGTTAAAGAAGCGAAAGCTATAAGCGCAAAAACGGCAGCTAGTTTATATTGTTTCATCGTTCACCAATCTGTTTAATGGTAAACTTACAAATAAAAACACTCCAAAAAAATCCAATATTGGATTTTAAATACAATTTAAAGTGCAGGAGTGCAGCCCCTAAAGAAATAAAAGAAAATTAAAGTCTGTTCCCGTCAGGATCAGCCAGGGCCTTTTTAATGGTAAATTCAACATATTCTCTGTCTCTTTTAACCAAATCCATAAGCTGTTGTACAAGTTGATCTTCTTGTCCCGGAGCAAAAGAAAGATTTACTTGCGCCAAATCACGATATTTTCTTAGAAATTTAATTTTAACCTTTTGCCAGGTTTCAGGAGTAAGAGTAAAACTTGCCATAAATAAATACTTTAGCGCAAAAGTATGAAAATAAGAGATATCTCAGCAATAAAAAATCCCCGGTCATACAACCGGGGATTAACGAGAGATTACATTATTGGATTTTTAAAGTCAGTGTAGCTTTTTTAGTGAGGGTATTCTTATTGACCACCTCTATTTCCATAACCACAGAAGTGCCTTTTGCCAAATCACCAGGAACCTGATAACCAAGCAATAAAGAGTCTGTCCGGCTAACTGAAGAATACGCTTTTTGATAAGGAGTTGTCGAAACAAGTGCCTGAGCATTTGCACCTACAGTTGATCTTAAATTGATTTTATCAATTGGATCATCAGACCAATATCTCAGGTCCAACTGTACATTAGCTCCTGCCGCTACATTGGTAGTTTGCGGAGGCTTAACCGTAAATCCTGCCACAACAGGTACCTTTCCAATAATTGTAATATTATCTTTTAGCCATTGGTCCGGATCATTCTTCTTGCATGCCGAGAACACGATCATGGCAGTAAAAGCAGCTATAAAGAGTTTTGATATTTTATTTTTCATATTCTTCAATATTAATTAAACAACCATAATTTCACAGCCTGATTGGCTACCTGAGGAACATTTGGATTTCTACCAGGTTCATTATCCGCATATTTTGCACGCTGTACATAGCTTGTGCCCAATAAATTTTTAAATGGCGGAACCAAACCAGGATATATGGTATTACTGTATTGATATCTTCTCATATCTGTCCACGTTTCCATTTGCAGGAATAGCGCGATGTACTTTTGCAGCATCACATCAGTAAGCGTTAAATTAGCAGAGCCTTTGCTGATTAGCGGATCATTAACATATTTGTTAATATCATCCGTTCCTACCCCCAACTTCTGCATGTTCCCCTTAATTCCATTTAAATATGCTGTATAGGCTCCATCTTTATTTGTAGCAAATAATGCTTCGGCTCTTATAAACTGAACCTCGGCATATGTCAAGATAGGCACAGGCGATGTTCTTGCTCCATAAAAGGTTTTTTCGGTGATATCACTATTAGCTAAACTAGCTCCTTGCTGTGTACTCAAGGCACCAACTGGTCTGCCGATATAAGTGGCTGCGCCGGCATTATCAAACAATTTCGGCAACCTCGGATCAATAAGTGCATTAAAATACCCCGTTCCATTCATTAAATTAACCATAAAATAAGAAGGGCGGTGTTGTTTTGACGCAATAGCAGGCTGACCAAGGTTGGTATACCAAGGACTAGGTTTATCCTGAGTGTATTTTACCTGCAAATCGGCTGCTCCGGTAACATCATCAATAGCCAGTGCAGCATCATCAGCCGCCTTAAGTGCATTAGATGGGTCTTTAGTTGATAAATTGATGTAATATCTGGCTCTTGCACCATATGCTGCCTTTTTCCAGCTGGCAATTACACCCTTAAAAGCCAGATCAGTAGCACCAACCTGTAATGCTGTATTTGTTGGAACCGGCTTATTTAAATCGGCTATTGCTCCGTCTAAAAGCTCTTTTAATGATACGGTGTATATATCTTGTTGTTTGTCATACGTCGGACTAGGAACCGAAGGGCCTTTAAAAGCCTCTTTGTATGGCAAGTCGCCCCACAGATCTGTACACTGCATTAAATTTAAGGCAAGCAATAATTTTCCAATGCCGGCATATTGAGGAGCCCCAGACACTTCTGATCTTTGGATAAGGTCCTTTAAATTAGGCATTGCATCCCTATAGGCAGATTCCCATATATTATCAAAACCATACGGATTATACGAATCTATATTTGCTTCGTATGCGTTAAAGCCGGCAAGGTATTGTGGATAGGCATTACCATATTGGCCTGCGTTAAAAAACGAAGTTGCCGTAAATTGAATTGTTGAGGCCAGCAAGCCCGAAATGGTTGCCTGTTCTGGCGTCAGTCTCGATGGATCATCATTAATGTCCAGCTGTTTCTTACACGCTCCAAATATTACAGAAGCGGCAAGTAGTGCGACAAAAACTTTAAAACTTATATTTTTCATAACTGAATCTTAGAAATTAACATTTAAACCAAGGAATATACTTCTGGTAGTTGGCACACCGGTACCTACATATCCAACAGAATTTGAACCTGCTCCATAAGCACTTGCTTCAGGATCAAACCCAATAAAAGGAGTGCTTAACCACAAGTTATTTGCCGTTGCAGAAATTGATGCCGACTTAATAAAACTTTTGCTCAGCCAGCTTTTTGGCAATTCGTACGACAAGGACACATTCTGCAACCTAATCCATGAAGCATCCTGGAATCCATTATTTTCAGGAGCCAGTTTATAAGGGAAACTGTTGGCATAAAAAAGCTGATCGATAACCACTTGCTTATCATTTGGAGCATATACAGGAGCTTCTGGTGTTCCTATGTTTTTCACTCCTTTAAATATTACCTGCGTATCTCTGATTTGTGTTTCGGCACCTATACCAGTTGAAAATCTTTGTGTTTTAGGAATATCAAACACATCACCACCTCTTCTAAAGTTAAACATGAACGAGAAGGTTATTCCTTTATATGCTAAAGTACTACCTAAACCGCCAGTCCAATCCGGATATGCATTACCAATCAGGTAATTGTTAGATAACGGCTGAGGAATAATCGGATACCCATCAGCACCAATAACCAGCTGTCCGTTATACTCACTATTCTGATCTGTAACACGGGTATATGGCCATCCGTACCAATCACCTGGTCTTCCGCCTGTTTTTATAATTTGTTTTACCCATGGACTTTCTGGGTTGAACTGGATCTCATTTACTCCCGGAGGCATAGAAAGTACCCGGCCTTTTGTACGCGACCAATTTGCACTTACATCCCATTTAAAGTCGTCATTTTTAACAACGGTTGCTGTTAACAAAAACTCCAAAGATTTATTTCTGATCTTTCCGGCGTTGGTTACAAAAATATCATAGCCTGACGCATAACTAATAGGAACGGGTACAATCTGGTCAATACTATTCAGAATTGCATAGTTTGCATCTAAAGTTAACCGGCTTTTAAAGAAATGAAACTAACCTCCAACCTCTAATCCTTTTGTTATTTCAGGAAGTAAAGATTCAGAACCAATTTTAATATCACGTCTTACACCACTCACGCCATCAAATGCAGCCAATGTAGAGTAATATTCACCTATCTGATAAGGATCGGCATCTTTACCCACCTCTGCATACGAGAGCCTTAACTTACCGAAGTTAAATATGTCGTTCTGCTGCAAGCCCAAAGTCTCTGTAAACACATACGATAAGCTGGTCGACGGATAAAAGAATGAGCGATTACTCTGCGGTAAGGTTGATGACCAGTCATTTCTTCCTGTTACACTTAAGAAAACAGTATTGTCGTAACTCACATTTAAATCACCAAAAATACCGATGATATTCTTTTTACCCGGATAGGTTAAAGTAGTATATACGTTATAGTTATTAATACTCTCTACATTAGGAACAACCGCCTGAGCGCCGTTAAGAGATAGGTTGGTTCTGTTAATATGAGTATATGAATGGCCTAATAAGAAGTTAACCAACCATTTCTCGCCGAACTGTTTGCTTGCCCTGGCATAGAAATTAGAGTTCACCTCGCTATAGCTAATCCGTTGCTCGGTCATAGACCCTAGCGTACTGATCAGCAATCCTTTTTCATTGTAAATCTGTCTGAAATCGGTGTAGTTATCAATACCGGCTTTATAGTTAAAGGTCAACCAGTCGTTTGCTTTAAATTCAGCACCTAAATTTCCTATTACCCTGTTTACGTTATCCTTTAAAAAAGCATTTTCAGTAAAATAGAATGGATTTTGAATAGATGCATTATATGTTTTTTCGGTTCCATCCGGATTTAGGTAATCTGCAGGGTTAACTGTATTGGTATGACGCATCAAATAAAATATTGTACCCGAGGTGATACCAGTACGAGGATTTTTACCGCCAGAATTAATATAATTTGCAGAACCTTCGAACTTGAATTTTTCTGAAGCCTTTAATGTTCCCGAAAGCCTAATGGATGTTTTTCCATAATCAGAATTCGGCACAACCCCCTTTTGTTCTGAGTTCGAAATTGAAGTAAAATATGTAGCGTTATCATTTCCTCCGCTAAAAGTAAAGGAGTTCTGTGTCTGATGCCCCGTTTTAAAGAACACATCGTAAGGATTATACACAGGTATGCCACTTTCAATCTTAGGTCCCCAGCTGTTTACACTCGGCACATATGCTCCTCCGTTACCATTACCATAGGTTGTTTGTATTGGAGGTGTTTTTGTGACGTCATCAAAACTAACAGAACTTTTAAAACTAAAGCTGGGTTTACCCGACTTACCCGATTTAGTAGTAATGATAATAGCACCGTTGGCAGCCCTTAAACCATACAATACAGAGGCAGCAGGGCCCTTAAGGATGGTCATTGTTTCAATATCCTCGGGGTTTATATCACCGGCACGGTTGGGATTTTGAAAGTTATCACTGTTTATGCCAATTAAATCAGTACTGTTGGAAATAGGAATACCATCAACAACAAACAATGGCTGATTATCGGCCGAAGGGTTCAAAGAGTTAATTCCCCTGATCTGAACTCTTGTACCTGACCCTGCGGCACCACCAGAGCTTGTAATTTGAACACCGGATGCTTTCCCCTTTAATGCATTTAGCACGTTAGACTGGTTGGTGTTTGTAATATCCGAAGCCTCGATACCCTGAGTTGCGTACCCTAAGGATCTTTTTTGTTGTTTAATACCGAGGGCGGTAACCACAACCTCGCTTAGTGCTTTTGAATCTGGAACCATAGCAACATCCAGTGTTGTTGTGTTGCCCACTGTTTTTTCTTGCGTAATCATACTAACATAAGAAAAAACCAGCACATCATTTTCGTTGGCCTTAATACTGTAGCCCCCGTTATTAGCGGTTTGAACAACAGTAGACGTTCCTTTAATTTTTACGGAAACG
>NZ_CAMLHF010000268.1 GCF_946479715.1 uncultured Pedobacter sp.
GCTTAGTAATTTTTCGCTTTTTAATTTATCTGCAACCCTTTCGCTTACAAAATCCATCTGAAATGGATAATCGGGGTTTAGTTTTAGACTTAGTTCTTTAATTCTTTGTACTGAAGTGGTTATGCTTTGCGATGGATTTAAGCGCATAATGATAGTGCCTGGATTAGTTTCACTATAAAAGAAAAGCAACGGACTTACTTTAGTTCCGAGCGATGAATAGTTATAATCTTTCATTACGCCAATGACTGTGAATGTTTCGTTCCAATCGTCATTTTTTATCCTTGCGCCAAGCGGATCTTTAAGGTTCATTGTTTTTACAGCAGTTTCATTTAAAATTACTTTGGTTGTATCGTTGCCAAATTCTCTACTGAAGTCTCTGCCCTCTAATATTTTTGCACCAATTGTTTTGGTGAAATTGTAACCTGAAAATCTAAGTTGCATGGCTACCTGCTCATTTTTTTGCTGGCCTGGCCATTTTATCTTCTCTGTGCTTACATAGTTGTTTGTGAGTCCGTTTGTTGTCTCTGTTGCAGAAACTATAGCTCCAGATTTAATTAATTCTGATTTGAAAAGCTGAAGTTTACCAGAGTCTTTTAAAACACCCAGACGTCCAATCTGAACAAGATTGTCCTTGTTGAAACCAAGAGGTCGGTTGTTCATATAGCTGATTTGATTTCGTACTACTATGGCACAAATGATCATACAGATTGAAAAGCCGAATTGGATTACTACCAGTATTTTACGAATAGGCAATGAAGCTTTACCTGCCCCTTTAATGCCTTTTAATATCTTAACAGGTATAAATGAAGATAGATATAGAGCAGGATAGCTGCCTGCGAGCAACCCTGTAATTAAAGTTAAGCCAATAAGTATGGCCCATATTTTATACGAATTATAATCTATTGTTAAATCAATTGCTAATAGATTGTTAAAGTATGGAAGCACAGTTTCTAATAAAATAAACGCGATAAGTAGCGCCATGAAAGATAAGAGGAGCGACTCTAATATGAACTGCCATGCAATGGATTGCCTGCTGGAGCCAAGGGTCTTTCTGATCCCGATTTCCTTTGCACGTTTTTCTGATCGTGCAGTAGACAGGTTCATGTAGTTAATGCAGGCAATAAATAGCACGCAAACTGCAAGCAAAAGAAACAATTTTATTTGATCTATGCGACCACCCGCAAGTTCTCCATTCTCAAACTGATCATATAGATGGGTCTTTTTAAAAGGAAAAAGAAAGAATTCTATATAGCTGTCATTTGTGTTCTGCTTAAAGATTTTTCTAATCTGTTGATCTGCCGTGGCAAATTGCTGCCCATCTTTAAGCATTACTATGGTGTTTAAAGCGCCATCAGTCCAACCCATTTTTTTATACCAAGGACTTTCATTTTCTAAAAATGTCCAGGGTATTAATACATCGAAGCGATACGTTTGGTTTTGAGGATGATTGGCAATTACTGCCGTAACCATTAAGTCGCTACGATTATCGTATCTTATCACTTTACCAATAGGATCTTCCTCTCCAAATAAGATTTTAGCTGTTTGCTCAGTTATTATAGCTGAATTAGGAGTTGATAAGGCACGAGAAGAGTCTCCTTTAATAAAATTGTAATCAAATATTTTTAAGAAGGATGGATCTGCGAAAATTAGGTTTTTGTTGAATGCGTTGTGTTTATATCTTATTGGACTTTCATCTCTTTCAGCCATTCTGCTTACCTGTTCTACACCAGGGACGGTTTGAGTAATGGTTGCAGCAAGCTGATTTGGAGTGCAATAAGCACGATTAGTGATAATGCGATCGCTCATGATATCATTATCATAAACAGAGTAGATACGGTCTATATTTTTGAATTTCTTATCGTAACTCCATTCATAATTTACGTAGAGCAATAACACCAAGCAACAGGCTAGGCCAATAGCTAATCCACCGATATTAATCAGAGAAAATCCCTTGTTTCTCCAAAGGTTTCGAAATGCTATTTTTAATGCTAAAAGGTACATGTCATTAATGTTATTCGGCTTTAATCGCCTCAATCGGGCTCATTTTTGCAGCTCTAAACGCCTGAAAAAAGACAGTTGCAAGAGAGATAAGAAAGGCTAAAGCCCCGGAGACTATAAAGAACCAAAGTTTTAAATCAATTCGGTATGCAAACGAGTCTAACCAGTTTTTGCCCAGTAAATATCCGATAGGTAAGGCAATTAAAATTGAAATAAGTACAGGTTTAGTAAAGTCTTTAGATAGAATATAGACTACATTGAATTCGGAAGCCCCTAAAATTTTTCTGATACCAATTTCTTTAAATCGTTTTTCGGCAGTGAAGGTGGCTAGTCCAAACAAGCCTAAGCAGGAAATTACTATTGCCAACATAGCAAAGTATCTTGATAATACAGCTACCCGGGTTTCTGATACATACTGAGCTTGAAAATCCTGATCCAGGAATTTATAATCGAAAGCATATTCTGGATTGTATTGGGTATTGAATTTTTGAAGTTCTTCTATTACCGGCTTTATACTTCCTGCTTTTATCTTTACCATTACCCTGTTGGTATGTGTAGGTTTATACCTGATAAACATGGGGCCAACTTTTCGATGCAGAGATTCAAAATGGAAATCTTTTGCAACACCAATGATCTGCATGTCGTTACCCCATAGCTTAAAAATTTTACCCACAGGGTCTTTTAAACGCATTATCTTAATACCAGCTTCATTAATGATGATTTTAGAAGTGTCAGAACCAAATTGTTTAGAAAAACTTCGTCCTGCGGCCATTTTTATTCCCAGGGTTTCTATCAAGCCTGCATTGACATCTGCACGTTGAAATTTAACGACTTGTTTAGGATCTCTTCCTTCCCATCCAAAGTCGCCAAGGGTATAACTTAAATCACCAAGCAGTTCCCTATCAATACTTGATGCATTTACGACACCATCTATTTTCTTTACTTCATCGATCACAAAATTTATATTGTTTCTCAGTTTGCCGTTTGTTTCAAAATACAATACATTATCTTTTTTATAACCCGGATTAGATTTCTGTACATATTCAATTTGTTTATAGATGATCAGAACGGCTACAATCAGGATCACTGAAAAAGCAAATTGAAAAACTACAAGTCCTTGTCTTGTTAGCAATGCTGTTGTGGTAAGCTGAAGCTTTCCTTTTAGAGCGGCAGAAGGCTTAAGGCCTGAAAGATATAATGCCGGATAGCTACCAGAAAGTAGGCCTGTAAAGAGGGTTACGCCAAGTATTGACAATATGAGTGTAATGTTGAATTGTAAAGTCAAGTGCTTTCCGGTGATCTGATTAAACTGTGGCAGCATTAGTTCTACTACCAATAGTGAAGCAAATACCGCCATAATAGTTAGTAGCATAGATTCTGAAAGGTATTGTAAGATTAATGACCCTCGAGGTGCGCCCATTACTTTTTTTACCCCAACTTCTTTTGATCTTCTGGATGCTTTTGCAGTAGAAAGGTTCATGAAATTGATACAGGCAATGATTAGAATAAAGACCGCAATAAGCGAAAATAGCCTTACATAGGCTATTCTTCCGCCAGCAACTTTGCCATTTTCAAATTGATTATGCAAATAGCTTTCGGCAAAAGGCCTGATGAATAAGGTATAGTTTTTTACTCCTTTTGTTTTTAAATAATTCTTGATTTTAGAATTAAATAATTTTGGATCTGCATCTTTCTTAAGAATCACAAATGTACTTGGGCCATAATTTGTCCACTTGCGGTAACCAGAATTTCCTTCAGCACCTAATAATACATCATAAGAGACTAAAAAATCGAATTGCTCTGAGGAATTTGTACCAATATCCTTAAAAACGCCAGAGACCATCGCATGGTTTTCTGCTTGCATTTCAGTATTGCTCCAAACCATTTCTTTACCAACTACATCTGTGCTATGAAACAGTTTCATGGCCATGCTTTCAGAAATAGCAACAGTTTTTTTGCCAGAGAGTACTTCGTTCTTGTTGCCTGTTATCAAAGGGTAAGAAAATACTTTAAAGAAATCCGGGCCCGCAAATTTCCCTGCTGCTTTTATAGCAGGTTGATGATTTGCTGAAACCTTACTCTGACCTAACCAAAAGCCAGGTGAGGTAGCAACTGCTGTTTCAACTTCGGCTATTTCTTTTGCCATTGTTTCTGCCAGAATTCCAGGTGTGCCTTCCACAGTTTGGACTCCATCTGTGAGGTGCTCATTCTGGATCACCTGGTAAAGTCTTTGGTTATGAAAGCGATCGATCTGCATTTCGTCGTTTACCCAAAGGTAAATTAGTAAAGTACAGGAAAGCCCTGCACTCAGCCCAATCAGATTGATGAAGAAAGAACTTTTGTATCTCTTAAAGTTTCTGTAGATCAGCAGCAGGTGGTGTTTAAACATGGCCTTGTTATTTCGTAGGTTAATTCAATTGATATGCCAATACAAGGAAGCCGAATTTAAGTAGGCCAGGGCTGCTTAATTATATTTTACTGTTCATAACCGAACAGTTTATGTTCATATTTGGACAAAATAGTTAGATATACTAAAATGCACCTAAGTTACCACCACTTAAGAGGGAAAACGATTTTATCAACCGACCCAACGATCATATCTGGTTTAAAAGCATAACGGCCAAGTTGATTCTGATCAGAAATTCCTGATAATACGAGGATGGTTTTATAACCCATTTGTATTCCTCCCTGTATATCTGTTTCCATAGTATCACCTATAACTGTTGTTTCAGCAGTTTCCAGACCAAGAAATTTTCGCGCCGAACGCATCATCACTGGGCTAGGCTTGCCGATTACAAACGCCTTTATTCCCGTTGCTTCTTCAATCATGGCTGTTGTTGCAGCAATACCCAAATTATTCCACCCTGGTTTTTTAGGGGAAGGATCTCTGTTTGTGGTGATGAATTTTGCTCCTGCAAGAATCATGTCTACCGCTTTTTGAACCATTTCCAGGGTAAAGTTTCTTCCTTCACCCAAAACAACAAATTCCGGATCAGTATCCACAAGAGTAATTCCATTTTCATGTAAACTGGTTAGTAAACCCCCTTCTCCCAAAACATAGGCAGTCCCATTAGGACTTTGATCGCCGAGGAATTTACCTGTGGCCATGGCACTCGTGTATACGTGTTTTGCATCTACAGTGATGCCTAGCCTCTTTAGCTTTCTCACAGCATCCAGACTAGTTCGCTGGCTGTTGTTAGTCATAAAAGCAAAGGGTATATCATTGTCAAGAAGGTGCTTTATAAATTTATCGGCTCCAAAAATCATTTCTTCTCCACTGTAGATGACGCCATCCATGTCAATTAAAAGTCCTTGTTTCATAGGTGTTTTTTTATTTATAAGAAAAATTGAAATCGTTACTGCTTCAATTCTCTTACTCAAAATTAATAATAATTATCAGTCATAATGCTCTTCAATATTAATTTTAGGAACTAAAAAGAACAATATATAAGTTGTCGTGTTGTTATAATATACACCAATTGAATAATAGATGACAGAAAGACACACATATCAAACGGGAATTATTGGCAATTGTGCTTACCTGGCGCATATAAATAAAAACACTAATGTTGATTGGCTTTGCTGGCCAAGGTTTGACAGCTCTTTCGTTTTTGGCGGATTATTGGATGAAGATAAAGGAGGAGAGTTCTCTATAAGGCCAAGTGGCGAATTTACTTCAAGTCAGTTCTATCTGGAAAATACAAATGTACTTTGCACAGAAATAACCAATAGCGAAGGTAGGTACAGAATTACTGATTTTGCCCCCAGGTTTTATCAGCATGAACGTTACTATAAACCTTTAATGCTAATTAGGAAGATAGAACCTATTGATGGAAACCCCAGAGTTAGGGTGAAATGTAAACCAGTTTATAATTATGGCTCGA
>NZ_CAMLHF010000269.1 GCF_946479715.1 uncultured Pedobacter sp.
TCATTCCACAATGGAGTCTCCACAATATTACACCACTTTACATAACCCTCTTTATGCAGATATTTTTTTTGAACTCTATATTCTTTAACAAGGCCATTATTTAAGCGTTTGGTATGATCACCCGCTCCATTAAGAGGATTTGGAATGGTAATGTTCTGAAAACTTAAATTCAGTAATTCAGATTCCTTATATCCCAGTATATCACATAATTTCTTGTTTACCTGTAAAAACCTGCCATCAGTTGGGGTTACTAAAGCTATACCAATAGCTGCCTGATCAAATATCGTTTTAAACTTTGTTTCGGTATTTATTAGTTTTAATTTCTGACTATCAACCAGGTTCTGTAACTCAGTAGTTTTTTTAACTACCTGAACAACCAGCAAACTAGATAAAATAGCCAGGCCAATACCAAAAAGCAAAGGATATATCAATTGAAAAGGGATTATTCCATTATCGGCGTTAACAACGTAAAGCTTCCAATTGGTACCAGCAAAAGATGTAGATTGATGATCTTGACCAAGAAAGTCCTTATCTCCTTTTAAAAAAAACTCCTCTTTTCCGGTAGCTATATCAACATTTGAAAATTGAAAGTAAAAATTATTGTTTTTATTATTGTAAACGCCAATACTACTAAAGAACGCATCTTGCTTAATAACTACAGCAGAAAATCCCCAGAACCTATTTTCACGATATATCGGTAATCGTCCTACGATCCCCATTCCTCCTTGCTGTAATTCATAAGGACCGGCATAATACATCATTTTTGAGGCTATCGATTTATTAGCCATTAACCTTGATTCTTCAGATTTTTTAAAAAGATCGAGATTTAATGCCGGTTCATTGCCTTTCTTTGGATAGAGGTACTTGATAATACCGTTAGGCAATAACTCCATCGCCTTATAGTCTGGGTTAGATGCCATTAATCTAGCCGCAACAGCGTCAAAATTCTTTGGAATGCCTCTATCATTTAAGGTCATTGCAAGCGTTAAAGTAGCAGTTGAACCATTATTCAACACCAATTGAACATTCTGTTTAACCACATTCAGTACATTGGCCATCTCCAGACGTCTGCCTTCCTTAATTATCTGATATCTCTGAATCACCAATAAACCTATCAGCAATAGCAAAAAAAAGAACACGCACAACCCAATTACTTTGGGTTTGCCCGACAGCCACGCAATAAACACTATTAGTTTTTCTTTAAGACGCATCGCTTGTAGTTAAAACAAATATAACTTTTTACATACAAACTATTATCCAACTTTATTTACTTTAGTAGCTATAAAAGCATCTATGATTTTTCTAGAAAACGAACATATAAAAGCATCTTTAACAATCAAAGGTGCAGAACTACAAAGCCTAACGGGTAAAGAAACAGGCAGGAACTACTTATGGAACGGCAATCCGGACTTTTGGGGTAAGTTTAGTCCTGTACTTTTTCCTATAGTAGGTGCCATAAAAAATAACACTTATCTGTTTGAAGGCAAGGAATATACACTTCCAAGACACGGTTTTGCAAGAGACAATCAATTTGAAGCTGAGCAGATCAGTAATACAGAAGCAGTATTTACGCTTGTTCAAAACGAAGAAACCCTAAAGGTTTACCCCTTTGATTTTACACTAAAGCTTCACTATAAAATTACTGATGCAAGTTTATCCTGCACTTATATTGTTTTAAATCCTGGGAATAAGGAACTACTCTTTTCAGTAGGCGGGCATCCGGCCTTTGCGGTACCAACCAATGAACATGTAAACTACAACGATTACTTTTTAGAATTCAATAAGGATGAAAGCCTTGTTTATTATAAAATTAACGGTGATTTGATTGATGAAGAAACCGAATTAATACACCTGAAGAACCACTCCTTACCCCTTACCCATCAGCTTTTCTATAAGGATGCACTGGTATTTAAAACCCTTAAAAGTGACTGTATATCAATTAAGAACCATAAAAACCCACATGGTTTACATTTTACCTTTAAGGATTTTCCATTTTTTGGGATCTGGTCTGCTAAGGATGCAGACTTTGTATGCCTGGAGCCGTGGTGTGGTATTGCCGATGGAATAAATCACAATCAGGAACTTAAAGATAAAGAAGGGATTGTAGCACTGGCTCCAAAAGGGAATTGGGAACGCAGTTGGTCTATCGACTGTTTTTAATCCTGCAGAGGTAATTCAACAATGAATGTTGAGCCTTTATCATGGCCATCACTTTCGGCCCAGATGCTGCCTCCATGTGCCTCTACCAATACCCTTACTATAGAAAGGCCTAAACCAGTTGAGTTCTCGCCACCTGTAGGCTGTGCACTTAATCTGGTAAAACGTTGGTACAACCTATTCTTATCATCATCAGTAAGCCCTTGTCCCTCATCTTTTACCTCTATATGAACCTTACCTGTTAATTTCTTAACACGCACTTCTATATTTGTATTTGCCGGAGAATACTTGATTGCATTATTAATCAGATTATCCAATATCTCCGACAATTTACCCTCATCACCTAGCAATACCACATCGTCTTGAGCGATAAAGCTTAAAGTCTGATCCTTTCTTTCTGCAAGCGGGAGATTCATGGAAACCACATTGCTAATCAGAGAAGATAAATTCAGCTTAATAAGTAGCAACTGTACTTTACCGGCCTCTGCAGTACCGGAAAGCAGCAATTCATCAATAATACGAACCATATTTAAGCTGGCCGTTTTGATCTGCTCGCACATTTTGTCTACCATTTCCGGATCACCCTTTTTTAATTTTATTAAATCAGCACGTACAGGTATGGTAGTTAATGGATTTTTCAAATCATGTGCAGTAGTATTTAAGATTTGATTATGTTGAATAGCTGCAAGCCTTGATGCAAGTTTAAGCTCAATCTGATCCATAACCAAATCTCTTAAATCGCTTAAAATTGATTCTTCTTCCGGACCAAATTCTCTTGGTTCAATATCAATAATGCAAAAAGCGCCAAGGTTATAGTTATCTATCGTTTTTAGTGGAAGCGCTGCATAGAACCGCAAGTCTACGTCACCTAGGGTCATCAAGGTATCTTCTAATGTGTATAAACCCTCAGAAAGCACTGCATTGGCACAAAGGCCAACTTCACGGCTTACCTCTTTAATATCTATACCGTACTTTGATTTGAACCAGATTCTATCTTTATCAACAATACTAATAATAGCAATCGGCACATTAAATAGTTTTGCTGCTAATCTGGTTAACTTATCAAAAGAACCATCAGGTGGCGTATCCAGAATTTCATACCTGTGCAGGGCTTTTATTCGCTCCTCCTCAATTGAGGATTTACTTTGACTTAATTCTATGGCCATTCGAGACTAAATTGGGATTCATAAATTGGCTGTCAGTGCAATATAATACAATTCCAGATTAAACTGAAAGTTTATATTATTTAATTACAACGGTTTTTTTACTGGTCGAATATGCACTAAAAACACCCAGGGCTTTGTTGTTAAAATTAGAAGGTGGATTAGTTGGTGCTACCGGCGGGCCTCCTCCGCCAGAATTTTGACCTAAACTATAAAAGTACTTGTAAACATTCCTATCAATGCATTGAAATTCAACCTCAATGGTATCTCCGCGAACCAAATCATTCAGGTCATAAAATATCACATTTGCGGCTTTATTACCATCATCAAACCGGTCCTCACTTACAGCATCCTCCTCTATCTTACCTTTCACAGTTAAAATATATCGATATTGATTTTGAATGCCTTTTGGATCATTATAATTAGCTGCAACATAAGTATTCTTTTCTCCAAAAAAACTAAAATCCTTAAAAGTCAATGAATCAAGTGGAACTTTACCTGGCATAATAGAGCTGGCAGTATAAATTTTACTTTCATAAGTAACATCTAATGTGTATTTCTTGCCCGACTGCCCCCTAAATTTAGGACTCTGATATACACCTTTAGATACCTCAACATACTCCATAGTATTTCCTTCTTCATTTCTAACAATCACTTTTGCACCCGAAACCGAATTAAATCTGTTAGGATCAGTAAAATCATATGTTTTTGAAATCATTATCAAATGGTTCTCAACTTTATCACTCAGGCCTCCGTATATCACCAGTTGTGGTTCTGCATTGTCGAGCTTCAGGTTGATCACCTTTTCGCATCCAATCAACATAAATAAAGCAGCCAAAACACCTAAAATCCCAAGTATATCTCTCTTTTTCATACCATTAAAATTTGAAATTCCACGTTACTGAGGGAATTATACCAAACAAAGTTGTACGTACTACCTGCGTTGTAGAAACATCATCAGGATTATCTTTAAAATCAATTGAAAATGCATTATGGCGATTGTACACGTTATAAATACCAAATGACCAGCTCGACTGAAGCTTCCTCCCCGGCTTTCCCTCAAGTGTAGCAGAAAGATCTAAACGATGATAAGCAGGTGTACGGTAGCCATTTTTTTCTGTGTAATAAAATGCTGTGCGTCCATTTATCTGATATTTACCACTCGGATAAGTAACTGCATTCCCGGTATTATAAACAAAAACAGAAGAGAAGGTCCACCTTGATCCTGCTTTGTAAATCCCAACAAGCGATAAATCATGCGTCCTATCTTGTTTAGCATAAAACCATTTCCCTTCATTTATAGCATCAAATTGGCGTTGTGTTCTGGACCAGGTATAACCAACCCACCCATTAAACTTGCCAAATCTTTTCTTTAAAAAAAGTTCAATACCATAAGCCCTGCCATCCCCATACAGCAAATCAGCCTCAACATTTCCATTCCCTCGAAGGTCAGTTCCACTTCTATATTCTATCTGATTTTGCATCCATTTATAGTACAGCTCTGCCGAAAACTCATAGTTATTGTCACTAAAGTTCTTGAAATACCCTGCGGCAATCTGATCAGCAATTTCGGGTTTAACATTGTTGCTGTTCATAATATAAAGATCAGTTGGAGAGGTTGATGTGGAATTAGACATCAGATGGATATTTTGAATATTCCTGGTGTAGGCGGTTTTTAAAGAGCTTGAAGGTGTTAGCTGATAGCTTGCAGAAATTCTTGGTTCCAGATTAAAATAATTTTCAACCACCTCTCTTGCTTTATACGACGTTGTACTAGTGGTATTTCCCTCTGCATCGTATGTTTTAAAGTTCCCTGGCCCCAATAAAGAGAACCCACTTAACCTAAGTCCATAAACCAGATTCATCTTATTGCTAACAGCCCATTCATCAGATAGGTAAGCTGCAAGCTCCAGTCCTTTCCGGTTTTCATAGGTGGTTGCATTTACACTGGACGACTCACTTGCAGTAAGTTTGCCCGGAGCAATGGTATGGTGAATGGCATTTACACCAAACTTTAAACTATGACTACTACTTAAACTATATTCAAAGTCCTGTTTTAAATTAAAATCTTTAATAGAGGAGTTAACTTGAAAATCATTGTCTTCCATAAAATTCTGAATTACATAGTTATAGTTGCTATAGATCAGGGAAGTATTTGAAAACAATCTGTCGCTATACAAATGGTTCCAGCGTAGGGTAAACGTAGCATTACCCCAATTAAAACCAAAAGCTTCTGAAATACCAAGTTTATCGCGTCCAAAGTAACCTGATAAGTATAGGGTATTTTTATCATTTAACTGATAATTGGCTTTGGCATTTACATCATAAAAATAAAGCGTGTTCCCATTTATCGAACTATCTGGCGACAAGGCTAAAAAGGCATCAAGGTAAGTTCTACGCGCGCTGATCATAAATGAACCCTTATCCTTAACAATTGGTCCTTCAACTTTTAATCTCGATGAGATCAAACCTATACCACCTTCTGCGGTATAATCTTTACGGTTTCCATCATTCATCTTAATATCCAGTA
>NZ_CAMLHF010000270.1 GCF_946479715.1 uncultured Pedobacter sp.
TTTGAACTCCCTTAACAAGGAGTTCAAATTTTATTAATTTTCTTCTTTAAGCGGGCTCACTTTAATGGATTTGAATTTCACTTCACCATGCTTGGCGTAAAACCATAAAACCCGCCCTTTTGTTCTGGAGTACGGTTTACAATGCATCTTTTGTTGTCAATTGAAACATCTATAATATCGTCTTTCACTATTATATCAAGCTTAATACTTTTGTTTAAACCGCTAACAGCCCTTATCATGGTATTACCAAGGCTTACGGTCTGATTATTTGGTGAGAAGTTAAGTCGGTAACCAGCCTCTGCCTTTTCACGTGATCTTAAGTAAAGTCCATACTCATCAACCGAACCAGCTGTTTCTATTTCCATAGTAATCCGGCTGTTTAATGGAATAGCCTCTGCATGGGCTGCTCCTACACCATTAGGTGCTTTAATTGAAATATCGTTTTTACTGACAATAGAAGCGTACAGATCAGTAACTAGATTAGGTTGAATCTCTGTTCCAGTTTCAGGGATCATCTCTGCCGGGAACTTTGAACTTAAGGTCCCATCAGCTTCCTGTATGATTTCGCGAAAGATGGCATTGCCGCCAAACCTTTCTCCTCCATCATCCTTGTTTTGATCTCTTGAGGGAATCCATGCGGCGGCAATGCGTCTGTTGTCTTTAAATTCGGCAGTCTTAACAACGTTTGTCCACGACTCATTGATGGTTTGGTAACGAGGCTCTTCCCATGGGCCATAAGGGCTTTTAGATTTTACATAATAGGTATCCCCATTGTCGCCATAGACCAAATAATACCACCCATTCCATACGAAATAATCAGGGCACTCCGGTACTGATGATTGCCCGGTTAATACCGGATCAAGTACAGTCCAGTTCTTTAGATCCTTAGAGGTAAGGTGTACCAAAGCGCCACCTGCGTGCCTCAATACAGAATTCTCTTGCCAGCTGGATACGAACAAATGAAACTCTCCTGTTTTCTCATCTACAAACACCTTTGGGTCTCGAAAATCTCTTTTGCTGTAACCCGGAGCTGAAGTGTAAAATGGATTGGGTTTTTGCTTGTCGAAGTTAATGCCATCAGGACTTATTGCGTAACTCAGCTGTTCATTTACCTGTCCTTCCTTGTTGATAAGCCGTGTAGCATAAAAAGCATAGTATTTATTTTTATAATACACAATGGAGCCTGTACAGATGGATTTTTCCCACTCCTCATCAATTCCAAGTACTACGGGATGTTGCTTCCATGTTTTTAGATCTGTGGTGGTACTTAATGCCCATTGATGGCCTCCTAATCCTTTTAAGCTGGCATGGTGTGCAGAATCTAGAAGCCAATAAAATGAGTAAGTGCCGTTTCGTGAAAAAGGCATACAATCACCCACAAACAAATTACCCTTAGGCCTCCAGTATTGAAGGTTCTTTGTGCTTTGAATTTTAGGATCGTACTGCACACCAAGCTGCGCCATAAGGCTATTGGTTGCAAAAACGATTAGCATTAATAGCAAATATCTTTTCATATGTGTTGTTAAAATAAGGTTCTTATTTGGTTCTACCTGAAGCCATACCAATAAGTCGTAGCAGCACAGTCAGCTTCACCATGTGCCCAGCCCAACATTTCCAGATCATATTTAAAATCTGTTTTAAAAGTTACACCATCAAGATTTCTTGTTCTGGTAAAAGTATTATGGCCATAAGAGTCTTCTTTATCAGCTCTTGGTGCATTGGCAAAAGGGGATTGATAAAGCACCACTGGTGCCCATGAAGTATTGTAGTAATCCTCAGCCCCTGTTCCAAACTCTGAAGGGAAGGTTTCACCATCTACATATAGTTTCTGATCACCCTCCCCATACCACGTATGCATATGGTTGAATACCGCAAAACTATCTCCAAGGAAGATGCCTTTGCCTTTGATCTTGCTAAGCTGCCATTCAATAGCTCCTGATGACTCATCCCATTTCTTTATTGGGACTTTTTCTGAAAACTTCCAATGTGCATGAAAATACATACTGTTGCTATTCCATGAGTAGGGCTGACTTACTGCTTTTAATGTGATTGAGACCGACTGATCACTTTGGTTTTCTAATGATACAGTGGCCGATTTCTGATAAGGCATAGTCCATCTGGAGATAATTTTCCCATCGGCAGTAACAGTCCTATACCAGCTTTGCAAAGGCTTTCCACCTACTCCTGATCCTGAAAAATCACCTATCGGGCATTCAACACTTTGTTCGCCGTCAAACTTGATCCTAAGTATGGTTGATCTCAACAGTTGCTCTAGATTTTGATTATCCTGAGCTAACACTTCAATGCTTAAGAATTTAACTGCATTTGCTCCCTTGGGCAGATTTACGGATGCCGTTTGCTTTGGCAGAATAGTTTGATTTATTAATGATTGTTTTCCTTTAATAACATTTACAGGATTTAAAAGCTGTTCGTTAACCTTATCTAGTAAAGTGGTTAAACTTCTAGCCTCCTTTAAACTAAATGTTCTAACAGTTGTATTTGCAGCATATTTGCGGAAATTGATCTGATAATATCTGGGCTCTTTTATTTCGGGTTGTGCATCTTCCCACGTAACCTTACAATGTTTTGCGTACGGCATCGGTAAGTAAAGTGTACTGCCTCCTTTTTCTAAAGGTTGATAGCTGGAATGGGGAATTAATAAAGCGGGGCCGAGCTTTAGATCGATCTTCATCAGATCGTAAGACGGTATAACAATCTCTGGTATTGGGTTATTGTCAAAATAAATCCTGAGTTTGCCCTCTCTTTTAAAAGTGGTTAGCCAGAAACGCACCAATGCACCCGGGCCTTCCTGATCGAGCATCACATATTCTTTATGTCCTTCGTTCTGCTCTACCCTTATAAATTGCGAGTTATCGCCATTGGCAAACCATCCTGGTTTATCAGGTGAAATAGAGTGACGATCGTAGCTGCTGGCCTGGCCAGCGCTGTAATAAGGCTTGGGCCAATAAGTAACAGCATTAAAATCTGTCATTTCTTTAAGCAGCGAGGCCGTGGATACCGTCTGCGCGTGTCCAATAAATCCGCCAACTATCAATAATATTGTTAAAATACCTGTTGTAAACTTTTGCATATGATTAAATCTCTCTACTTTTTACCAGAAAAATCAACCTTCACAGTATTTTTACTTGGCTTTATCCTGAAAACCGTTTTATCATCTGGCTTACTAAAGGTACCTTTAATTGCTGTAATAGAATAGTTCATTCCTTCAAACTGACAATCAATTTTATTGGCATTGATTGCTTTAAAAGGGAGCACTGCATTTTCTGCAGCGGTCATATCTAAGAACCAGTTGATAGGCTTACTTCCATTAACACTTAATGTCATTTGCCTTTCATCAATATCCATTACCAACGATGCATCCTTGTCTTTTAAGGGCCATACGATGTGTAATTTTCCAGTAGCCGGACTTTCTATAACAGGATCACCCCCTTCAAGCAACACTTCTTTACCATTCTCCAATACTTTAAAACGCATACCAGCTATAGTGCCAGGTTTACTCCAGATATAGCCATCTACAAAAGGAAGTGTAAAAAAAGAGCACTCGTTAGAGGTTGCTTTACCTTTGGTATAAACGGAAGGGAATTCCTCATTAAACAGGTGAATATCACGAAAGTTTAAAGATCCGTTTTCCCACAGTAAATTAACCCTATAGAACCTGCTATTGAACCACACTGTTTTGCGGTTACTTCCTGGAAGGTCGGTATTTACCGTAACAGAGGTTGCCGGGGTTACTTTATAATTATCTTTAAACCACTGTCCGGACGCTGCCAGTGTTTCTACTTTTACTTTGTTCTCGTCTCTAAGTTTTGCAATTAACGGTAACTGAATTTGAAAGCCTTTTGACATTGCATCCCAGGTAAACGAATTCTCCTGACCCGCCTGAGTGTAGGCAAATTCCATAGATTCTCCTTCAACAAATTCTTTAAAGAACCAGTTTACCCAGGTAGAATCCCCTCCGGCATCAGGATAAACAGGTTCAAGTGTAATTACCCCCTGCCTGTCGGTACCTAAACCATTATCGTATTGACGGATCGGATCACTCCCAAGCATTCTAAAAATAGGAACAGGCAATTGGTTCTTTTCATTCTGTGCCGGCATGTACGAATTTATTTTGCTTGGATAGTAAGCCTGATTCCAATAGCCACCCCATAAGGTATAGCCATCTGTACCTACCTGATCTTTACAGTTGCTGGATGCTATAATATGATACTTTTCGTACAGGTAATTTAAAGTGTGAGAATCAATGAACCAAGAACCTACAGATTTAGGATAGTAGCCAAAAATGCTCTTAAAATCGGCCATATAAACATCTGCTAACTTCTCACGTTCTTCAGGAGAATATCCTGTTGAAAAGCCGATATCAGCATGCCAGTCCCATGGGTAACGGCCACGCCATTTAAGTCCGGCTTTCTCTACCATTGGTTGCGGAATTTCCCACCATGCGCCAATTTCAAACCCGTCCTTGGGTAAGCTTTTTAGGAGCTTCTGATAGCGGCTATCCATCAAGGCATCATATTGTAATAAGAAAGTCCCTCCTAAGTGGTACTTCTTCATCATTTCAACTTGCTTAACTACCGTTTGATAAAGTACATCCTCAGTAATCTTTGGATCTCTGGGTTCAAGCAAACGGATAAAATTCACGATATTGATAATCTTTGGTTTTGGCTTTTCTTTGGTATGGCCAGAAAATGGACTTGCAATACCTGCAAGGAAGCAAAGTAAAAAAAGGAAGCTTGTTCTCATTGGAATATAAATGGTTTTCTTCAATTACCACAAATTTAACGCTATGAAATCCTTAACCATCCTGTACTGTTCTGTCTTAATAAACATGTGTCAAAAAGTATAAAGAAAATGTTCTTTACTATAAAAGCGCTATTTTGATTTCCGGTTAGCTTTGATAGATATTCCGAAAACTTATAATGATGAGACTTACCCTGATCCTTTCCTTTTTTCTGCTTTTTCATGATGCGTGTTTTTCTATTGAAATAGTGAACCGTGATATTAAGCATAACGTTAGTGCTAAAACAATTACGATCACTGTTCCCGATAAAAAAACATCAATTACAATTGATTACTCAAATGGCTGTGTAATTAAACAATTGAGTCTAAATGGGAAAAATACGCTTTCTCCGTCAGGGGTTTATACCGGAATCAGAACAAGTAATGCTACCTTCTCTTCGGCCGATGACAATAAGCATATCATTGTTACTAAAAATACAAATGGGATAACGTTAAGTGGCATTAGCTATGGAAATGGGGTAGTTTCAGTGAAAGAAATATGGAATTTTAAATTGAATGGCAACAAAATAGTTTGGGATATCACACGTGATTATGATAATGATGCTAATCTTGAAGATATGGCATTTCCTAAATGGAATTTTACTGACCTATCGGTTTGGAAAGGGGGAATTATGGATAACGGGGGCATGGTTTGGTGTAAATACCTTAAACAGGTAAACGATACTTATGGTGTGCATACAGGTGGGGTAACATTCTGGAATACAGAATCTGGAGATGCTTTGCGTATTACTGCAAAGACCGACAAAGGCAAAGAAATTGCTTCAAAATATTCGCATAGCGAGAAAAATGAGTTTACCTGCACGCAGTTAATAACAGATACGCAGCTGCATCAGCGCTACGATTTAAGCAGATTTGTTTCGCAAAAGGCTGATGTATTTGCTCCCTTTGAAATTAAAAAAGGGAAGGTTAAAGTAAGTTTCGAATTACAATATGTGGATTATAACCATGAGTATTCAAGGGGAACGTTGGCTGGTATAGATGCGGTGGCGGTACGGGAACTACTAAACACAACCGGGAGG
>NZ_CAMLHF010000271.1 GCF_946479715.1 uncultured Pedobacter sp.
CGCGGGTGGGCCGATCCCGGTGTTGCAGATGAAGAACCCGAAAGCAGAGGACTAAATGAAGTTGTAGTAGTGGGTTACGGTACCCAAAAAAGAGGAGAGGTAACCAGTTCCATCGCTACGGTAAAATCTGAGGATTTCACAAAAGGAGCAGTAAGAGATGCCGCACAGCTCGTTCAGGGTAAAGTTGCAGGGCTAAGGATTACAACTCCTTCCGGCGATCCGACAGCCAGTACACAAATCAACCTGAGGGGGTTAAACTCCATCAATGGCTCTTCTGAGCCTTTGGTCCTGGTAGATGGAATTCCGGGGAGTTTAAATACAGTTTCTCCCGAAGATATTGAATCAATAGATGTTTTAAAAGATGGTTCGGCTGCAGCGATATATGGAACACGTGCAACAGGCGGTGTAATCCTGATCACTACCCGGAAAAATCATGGTAAATCCAAAGCAACAATTGAATATACGAATTATGTAAACGTTCAAAAGATTGCAAGAAGACCTGAGCTGATGACCGCCGATGATTACAGGCGATTAATTGCTGAGGGCAAGAATTATACTGATTTTGGAAGTAATACCGATTGGCTGGATGAGATTCTACAAAATCCGGTTAGCCAGAATCATAATCTAAGTTTTTTTGGTGGTAACGGAACTACAAACTTAACGGGGTCGGTAAACTATCGAAACTGGGAGGGGATATTTCTGCGTACCGGTCAGGAGCGACTTACCATTCGCGCTGATTTAAATCATGCCATGTTTGATGATAAGCTAAAAACCAATATTCAGGTAATTAACCGAACCACATCCTCCACTCAGGGAGGAGCCGATGGGTATGCTTACAGACAGGCAATGATACGTAATCCTACAGACAGAATTTTAACTGAAGATGGGAAATGGCAGGAAAGAGCAGTTTATTTTTACGATAATCCTCTTTCCAGAATCAACGAGGCAACAAACGACAACACTTTCAGGGAGATGCGGGTTAGCGGAAGTTTAGATTACCGCCCGATAAAAGATCTGAGCCTAAAAATACTGGCTTCTAATGTGCAAAACAATAATCTGTATGGCAATAGTACTACTTTCGATCATGTAAATACCACCAAAAGTCAGTTAAATGGAACTGCATCCAGGTCTACTTATTCTAATAAAGAAAATTTGATTGAGTTGACTGCTAATTATACAAAGAGCATCAATAATCACAATTTCACATTGCTTGGTGGATATAGCTGGCAAGACGCCATTTTTGAAAATTTCAGCGCTTATAATTTTGATTTTCCTACAGACGCATATACCTGGAATCAACTGGAAGCCGGTTCCGCATTAAAAAGAGGACTGGCAGAAATGACCAGTTTTAAAAGCAAATGGCAACTTGCCGGTTTTTTTGGACGTCTTACTTATAACTGGGACGAAAAATATCTTTTTATGGCAAGTGTAAGAAGAGAGGGATCGTCAAAATTTGGTGTGAACAATCAATGGGGGACTTTTCCGGCTGCATCCATTGGCTGGAGAGTAAACAAAGAGAATTTCATGCAGGATATTGCAGTAGTATCAGACTTGAAGCTAAGGGCAGGCTATGGTGTTACAGGAACAATTGCTAATGAACCCTATATGTCTCAGAGCAGTTACGACTTTACTTATAACGAAGGCGCATTTATTAACGGTAAATGGGTTCAGGGATTTGTTCCAACTAGAAACTTTAATCCGGATTTGAGATGGGAGAAAAAGAAAGAATATAATGTTGGTATCGACTTTGGTTTATTCAAAAACAGGGTAACAGGATCCCTTGACTATTATACACGGAATGTAGAAGACCTGCTTTATAATTTCCCAGTGCCTGTTCCTCCATACTTAACCGGTAACATGTTTCTTAATGCGGGAACAATGAAAAATTCTGGATTTGAAGCGCTTTTAAATGTTAAAGCAGTAGATGGCAGATTGCTAAAATGGAACACCAACATTACCTATTCAACTAATAAGAACAAGTTGGTGGATTTGTCTAATAAACAGTTTGACGTAACCACTGAATTTTTTGATGCCGGGTATACTGGCGAGCCTATTCAGTCATCTACCCATCGTGTAAAAGTTGGTGGTCCCATCGGCCAGTTCTTTGTGCTTAAAAGTGTAGGTGTAGACGACAATGGGAAATGGTTGGTAGAGAATAAGGATGGGCAAGTTATACCCATTGCAGAATCGACTGCTGAGGACCGTCAGTATTATGGGAATGGGATTCCTAAATACCTGATGGGCTGGAATAACTCTTTCCAGATTAAGAACTTTGATCTGCAGGTAAATATTAGGGGAGCCTTTGGTCACGATGTACTGAATATGCAAAGAATGTATTATGAAAACCCTGTTAACAAGGCTTATAACGTATTAAAAACCGCATACGATCCGGTATATGGTAAGCAGCTCAATACAGACCTGGTATATGTTAGCCATTATATTGAAAAAGGTGATTACATTAAAATAGATAACATTACGCTTGGCTATACCTTACCTAAAGATTTTATCAAAAAGATAAGTAACCTCAGGATCTATGTTTCCGGACTTAATCTATTTACCATCACAAAGTATAAAGGTCTTGATCCCGAAGGGGTAAGCTATTCAGGTGATTTCACCTTTGCACCTGGTATTGAACACCGGGATACTTATCCTACTACACGGACTTTTACTGCCGGACTTAATGTTTCATTTTAAGTTATAAATGTCATGAAAAAGAAAATTTTCCAATATATAATAATCGCAACGCTGGTTTCTGGCGTTATCATTTCCTGTACCAAATTGGATGAGGAAGTATATTCCGAAGTCCTTCCATCTAAATTCAACCCCTCAGAGAAAGACCTCCCATCTATTCTTGCGCCTACCTACGCTTCTTTAAGAACGGTTATGTGCGGATGGCAGGGGTATTTTGATTTGCAGGAAGAGGCGGCCGACTGCATCATCACACCAGTTCGTCCTAATGGTTGGGACGATGCCGGAACATACCGCCGGATGCATCAGCATACCTGGACTACCCAGGAATATCAGCCATTCAATACCTGGCAAAATGCCTATTCGAGTATCACAAAATGCAACATGATACTCTCGCAGATTGAAGAGGGTACACTCAAGTTAGAAGCTATTAAAGAAAGCGCGGTTGCAGAGCTTAGAGCTGTACGAGCCCTCGCTTATTATCTTTTAATGGACAACCATGGCAATGTTCCAATAGTTACAAGTTTTAAGGATGTTTCTTTGCCAAAACAAAATACAAGGGCCGAAGTGTACGCATTTGTGTTAAAAGAATTGAATGAGGTATTGCCCGTTCTTAGTGAAGATGCCGCCACTACTTATGGAAGAATGAATAAATGGGGAGCAAAGGCACTTCTTGCTAAAATATACCTCAATTCGGAGGTCTACGTGGGAACACCTGAATACGAAAAATGTATTAAGGAAGCCGATGATGTGATAAACAGCAATAAGTACCAGTTAGATAATAATTACAGCGATGTATTTACCTATACCAATCAGAACTCAAAAGAAATCATATTTGCCATTCCATATGATGAAATTTACGGAGTAGGAAACCAGATTCATTTAAAAACGCTTGATCCGCTAAGTCAGAGTGTATACCAGATGACAGCTCAGCCATGGGGTGGGAATTGTGCGGTACCACAATTTATCGATACTTATGATGCTGATGACAGCCGTATGAAAGATTCCTGGATACAGGGGCCACAGATCAACCCTATCTCTGGCCAGGTAATGATCAATTATGTGAAATTTGTTCCTGGTATGGGTGGAACTGACGGAATTGTTGCAGCCAGTAACCAGGGTTTTCGAATAGGTAAGTACGTAATCAAACCTAAAGCCACAGGAGCCATGGATAACGATTTCCCGCTTTTAAGATATGGAGATGTTTTGATGATGAAGGCAGAAGCACTGTTAAGGACAGGCAAATCAAATGAGGCTGCTTTAATTGTAACTGAGATCAGGAAACGTGCTTTCAAAGACAATCCTGGAAAAGCAACTGTTACCGGGGCCGATCTTTTAAAAGGCAGTAACTATCAATACGGATTACAGGCGCCCGATGGAAAAGTATCTGTGGTGAATGGGGGTGCAGATATTGTCTATGGTCGGTTTTTAGATGAACTTGGTTGGGAGTTTGCAGCAGAAGCTCATCGCAGGCAGGACCTGATCCGTTTTGGTGTATTCCAAACCAAGCGATGGTTCAACCATTCTCCGCATCCACAGGCACAAACACGCACATTATTTCCAATACCGCAAGACGAGTTGGCAAAAAATCCAAATTTGAAACAGAATCCTGGTTATTAGGCTATGTTTATCAGTTGGATGATGGAAAGATTTGTGTTTTTTAATAAGCGTTACTTTGACGTATATTAGCAATGTGTCACCATATCTTAACCAATTCAACGTGTCTTTAATCAGCTAAGAGGTAACATTTGTATATTAACGCTTAAGAACTAATCAACCAACTTAATCCACCACCTAAACAACCGACCATGAAAGTACTCCCATTTACTTTACTTGTACCGAATGACAAGAGTGTGATATCTGAACAAATTGAATTACCTCATTTCTATCAATATCTTCACAGACATGACGAGTGGCAGATAACCTGGGTAGAGCGTGGTGAAGGTACACTGATTGCAGGCAATAATATGCATGCATTCCGTTCCGGAGATCTTTTTTTAATAGGAGCTAATCTTCCGCATTTATTCAAAAGCAACCCTGAATATTTTATTGGTGATGAAAGTAAAAGTATTAAGGCATGTTCTATCTATTTCAACCCTTCAGGAATATTAGCCGGTTTGTTTAATCTGCCTGAATTAAAAACGGCCAGTTCCTTTTTGAGAAATAATAAGCATGGGTTTAAAATTCCTGAAAAATACAATAAACAGTTAGCATCAAAGATGCTCGAAGTTCATCAGACATCTGGAACCGATGTCTTATTTAATTTTTTGAGCCTGTTTGAGTTGCTTCTGAATGTGGGGGAAAGCGCAGAGGAGCTTTGTTCAGACTTTTATTCTTCAAATCTTTCAGAACGTGAGGGAATGAGGTTGAGTAATATTATCAATTTTATTATGCGTAATTATAACAATCAGATTGATCTTGAAGATGTGGCAAATGCTGCTTATATGACCCCACAGGCATTTTGCAGGTATTTTAAAAAACACACAGGACATACTTTTATTTCTTTTTTAAACGAAGTAAGGATCAATTATGCATGTAAAAGCCTGGTGTCAGGCGAAAAGCCGGATTGTATCTCGGGAGTCGCCTACAAAGCCGGATTTAATAGCATTACCAACTTCAATCGTGTTTTCAAGAACATTATAGGTCAGTCGCCAAGGGCATACATAGATGCTTATAATAATGTAAGCAGAGTAGACCTTATCGCTGTATAATAGGGCAAATATTGCTATGTTTATGAAAAAACATTTATACACACTCTTAATTATGTGTTTGCTGCCATTACCCATTTTCGCACAAGAAAAAATGGCCTCTGCTCTGTACGAGCAAACCAGTGAGATGGGAACCACAATCATTACTTACCAAAGGGATGTAAAAGCCATTCAGGATTTCTATTCGCCATACATTATAGAAGGTACTTATCCTCAAGTAGAGCGTGTTTATTATTCACCTGAACAAAGGGAGCGACTACTTGCCGTCCACAAAGAATATCTGAAAGGGCTGGAACAGCTGGATTTTGATTCCTTTAGTATTTATGGTAAGGTAGATTATCTGTTGCTAAAAAAGGAGATCGGTAAAGAAATTGGTCAATTGGCGGATGCGGAA
>NZ_CAMLHF010000272.1 GCF_946479715.1 uncultured Pedobacter sp.
AATATTCACCGTTGTTCCCACAGAAATATGTTTCATGTTTGTGTGTTCAAAAGTGTAAGGGATAATAGCGACAGAAAATTCGTTTGCATTAACATCAAATACTGTAAGACTAATGCCATTAATTGCAATTGAACCCTTCTCAATAACTAGTTTATTGAATTCATCCGGAAACCGGAAACGAAATTGCCAACTGCCATTTAAATCCTGCTTATCAATGCAAACAGCGGTCGCGTCAACATGGCCTTGAACAATATGTCCATCCAATCTTCCATTCATCAACATACAGCGCTCCAGATTTACTTTATTACCTATCCTTAGCTCATTAAGATTGCTTTTCTGTAGTGTCTCCTCTATTGCTGTAACAGTATGAGTATCTTCTGACAGTGCCACTACCGTTAAACACACTCCATTATGCGAAACACTTTGATCTATCTTTAACTCATTACTTAAATTTGATTTTACGATATAATGTTTGTTTGTTCCTTCTGATATTATATCCGTAACCTCCCCAAGTGTTTCTATTATTCCTGTAAACATATTTATTAATTAAACTTAACTCTATTTTTCCTCCAGTTGCTTACTACTTCCACCTGGTTTTGCATCGGTATCACATCTGGTTTTTTCAATGAAATCACTGCCATTAAAGCTGCCATCAGCGCCTCATCCTCATCTTCTTTTTTCAAACTTTCAGCACTAAAGTATTTACTTACAAAATGAGTATCAAAATTACCCTCTTTAAAAGCAGTGTGCTGCATTACAAATTTCCCAAAAGCAAGAGTAGTTTTTATACCAGTAATGTCATATTCATCAATGGCACGGATCATCCGTTCAATTGCCTCCTCCCTATCCTTGCCATATGTGATTAATTTGGCAATCATTGGATCATAATAGATCGGAATTTCCATTCCCTGTTTAAAACCATCATCAACACGCACTCCATTCCCCTTTGGCGTATTGTATGTTTGCAATACACCTATATCCGGCAAGAAATTGTTTTCCGGATCTTCAGCATAAACCCTCAGTTCAAGAGCATGCCCATTAATCTTTAAGTCATCCTGCTTATAGGAAAGTTTTTCACCTCTGGCAATTTTAATCTGTTCTTTTACCAGATCCAAACCGGTTATCATTTCAGTAACGGGGTGCTCCACCTGAAGTCTGGTATTCATTTCAAGGAAGAAGAAATCAAGATTTTCATCCAGAATAAATTCAACCGTTCCCGCACCTACATAACTTACAGAACGCGCCACATCTACTGCACAAGCGCCCATTTTTTTACGCGTTTCTTCGGTTAAAATACTAGACGGTGCCTCTTCAATTACTTTCTGGTGTCTTCTTTGAATAGAGCATTCACGCTCAAACAAATGAACAATATTACCATGAGTATCCCCAAGAATTTGAATTTCTATATGCCTTGGCGATGAAACATAGCGTTCAATAAATACAGATCCATCACCAAAAGCTGATGTAGCTTCGCTAACCGCCAATTGCATTTGCTCCTCAAAGTCAGCGGCTTGTTCTACCACTCTCATTCCTTTTCCACCGCCACCGGCAGCAGCTTTAATTAAAATGGGGAACCCAACCTCAACGGCTCTTATTTTTGCCTCTTCAATATCTGTAATTGCTTCTTCGGTTCCCGGAACCATAGGAATATTATATTTCAAAGCAGCTGCTTTTGCCGATAATTTATTACCCATAATCTCCATTGCCTCTGGAGTTGGACCAATGAGAATTAATCCTGATTCTTTAACCATTCTTGCAAAGCCAGCATTTTCTGATAAAAAACCATATCCGGGATGTATTGCTTCAGCTCCGGTAACCTTACATGCTTCTATTATTTTTTCTCCTAATAAGTAGGATTGATTCGACGGAGCCGGGCCAATGCAAATTGCTTCATCAGCATAAAGTACGTGTAACGCTTCTCTATCAGCTTCAGAAAATACAGCAACTGTTTTTATTCCCATTTCGCGTGCAGAACGCATAATGCGTAATGCGATCTCACCTCTGTTGGCTACAAGAATTTTATTCATCTGTTAAAGTTATTTATGGGCAACTGGGTGCAAATGTATTATGTTTTCGATTGCCATATCGATCATTTCCGAAGAAACATCTAAATGCGTAACCATTCTGATTGTATTTGGGCCAGTTGTACTACAGGCAATGCCCTTCTCGGCCAAAAGATGAACGATATCATTAGCTCTAAACCCAGGCGCTACATCAAACAGTACAATATTTGTTTGGACAGGTAATACAGACGACACGTAATTGACTTCATTTAAAGCACCTGCCAATGCTGCAGCATGCTGATGATCGAGGCCCAAACGCGCAACATGATGATCTAATGCATAAATACCTGCTGCTGCTAAAAAACCCGCCTGTCTCATTCCGCCACCAAATGCCTTACGTATCTTCCTTGCTTTTTTAATTGTCTCCTGAGACCCTAGCAGCACGGAGCCCACAGGAGCACCAAGTCCTTTTGATAAGCAAACCGATATTCCATCAAAATATTTTCCATAATCTTTCGCGTGGTCGCCGGTAGCAATCAAAGCATTAAATACCCTTGCCCCATCAAGATGAAGTTTTAATCCTTTAATGTTACATAATGTGTGAATAGGCTCTATTTGATCTAAAGTATAAGCAATACCTCCACCTTTATTTACAGTATTCTCTAAAACTACCAGGCTTGAATTTGGATAGTGAATATTATTTTCATTTATTTCCGGCTCAATTAACTCTGGTGTTAATATTCCCCTGTTTCCATACAACAGACGAACTGAGGCCATAGAATGATAAGCAATACCACCACCCTCATAACGATACACATGAGATGTTTGGTCGCATATCACTTCGTCCATAGGCTGAGTAAAACACTTAATTGCAATCTGATTGGTCATTGTACCTGATGGACAAAACAATCCGGCTTCCATATTAAATATGCTTGCCAGTTTTCTTTCCAATTCATTTACGGTCTCATCTTCGCCAAAAACATCATCACCTATTTTTGCACTCATCATAGCAGCTCGCATTTCTGCCGTAGGTTTTGTTACTGTATCGCTTCTAAAATCAACTTTTATTGCCATGTTATTTCTTACTGAATACAAAGATTTATTTTTAATGTTCTTAATGAAAGAAAGATTGATAATATTACAAAATACAATATAAAATAACGCCTTTAGATAAAAAAAGAATTAGCAACGGCTTTAAACAGATAAAAATCATATTATCGTTCATTTTTAACCAAAAAACTACTATTATAGCGGCTGTAACCTAAATTCATAAAAACAGGAAATTTTATAATTTGGATTTTAAAATAACAAGTGTATTTTAGCCTTAGTGTTTATTTAACAATATGGTAATCTAAAAATCACGAGCAAAATTAAAAAAAACACTGTTTTTAAGCATTTAAAGGCAGAAAACTAACAACTAACCAAAACTAAAAAATTAAATTTATGAAAAAAAACCATACGAAAGTTGTAGGATTATTTACTTTTATCCCGAAAAAATCAAATTAAGATGATAGTTATTGCAGATGGTGGTTCAACTAAAACCAATTGGTGTTTAATTAATGAGGCTGGTAGAAAAATTCATTTTAATACAGAGGGCTATAACCCGTACTTTTCGAGCACAGAGTACATAGTAGAGTCATTAAGAAAAACCTTACCTGATCACTTGGAAACTGACAAGTTGAAAGAGGTAAATTATTATGGAGCGGGCTGTTCTACAGACGCCAAACGTAAAATTGTTGCTGATGCAATGAAGCAGGTTTTCCCTAATGCGGAAATCAATATAGGTCACGACTTATTAGCTTCATGCAGAGCATTGTTAGGTGATGAACCTGGTTTTGCCGCAATTTTAGGAACAGGAACAAACTCTTGTTTATACGATGGAAAAGACATTACTCTAAACATTGATTCACTTGGATATTTCCTTGGTGATGAGGGAAGTGGATGTTTCATTGGAAAAAGAATTCTTTCAGACTATATGAAAGGTTACATGCCAAAAGGACTTAGAGAAAGTTTCTATGACAACTTTGCATTAACCAACGAAGATATTTTTGATCATATATATAACAAACCATTGCCAAATCGCTTCTGTGCAAGCTTTAGTAAGTTTTTATATGACTTCAAAGACAATTATGAGGATTATACTTTCTCTACTGTTGAATATGCATTTACTGCATTCTTTGAAAACCTTGTAATTCATTACCCTAACTATAAAGAGCATTCGTTAAACTGCGTAGGTTCAGTCGGTTATAGCTTTAGAGATATATTAAGTATAGTAGCAGACAGATATGAAATGGGTGTTGGTAAAGTTATCCGCTCACCTATAGATGATCTGGTTGATTACCACTTGTTAGTAGCCAACAAGTAATAGCTATAAATAAGCACAATAAAAAGGGCCTGTATCATCAATGATACAGGCCCTTTTTATTGTGCAGCAAGTGCTTAAAAGGAAATCTCCTTTTCAAACAATTTGGCATATTTTCTCTTGTCAAATTTATACAAGGTAGCTGCCCTAAAGGAAACGCCCTGTTGCTTTTCTTGCAGGTCTCTTAACACGCCGAAGCTTAGCATTTTCTTTCTAAAATTTCTTTTATCCAATTTCTTGTTTAAGATAATTTCATAAACATTTTGCAACTGTGTTAGTGTAAATTTCTCCGGCAAAAGTTCAAATGCAATTGGCTGATGTTTAATACGGCGCTTTATCTTTTCAAGCCCTTTATCAAAAATCTGCTGATGGTCAAATGCCAGCCTTGGCAAATCTTTTACATTAATCCAGTGTGCACGTTTTGCATAGGTACTAATAGGCTTTACAGCCTTATCTCCGCCTAAACGCAAGAGTGCATAGTAGGCAATACTTACTACCCTTCCTTGTGGATGTCGGTTAACATCGCCAAAAGTGTAGTACTGTTCCATATAAATGTTACTTAGTCCGGTAAGCTCGTTTAAGATTCTGGAGGCCGATTGGTCTAAACTTTCAACTTCTCCAACAATATTACCCGGCAATGCCCACCAGTCTTTAAACGGCTCTTCATTTCTCTCGATTAAAAGGATCTTTAATTCTCCCTCGTCGAATCCGAACACCACACAGTCAATCGAAAAAGTGGAATCAAACTTTGGTAAGACTTCTTTCAAAATATTAAATATTAATTACGCTAATTACTCGTTATACAACATGAATTTCTCCATAAAGATAGATAAGAATCCCAATTTAGCAATACATAACCTTTAGTCATGGAATTATTTTCGAACTTCCCTTTTTTATTAAATAATCCGTTAAGTAAAACAATAAGTATGCTTCTATTTTACTTTTTTTCCATTCCTTTGAAACCGGGTTCAAGCTAGACAATTGCTTTTCTGTTTCTATATATTAAATTTTTAAATATTAAAGCAAATAAATATACTTGTCCCCAAATTACACAAAAAATACAAAATAAATTACTTAGTGTAAAAAATACACCCTATATTCGTATAATAAATCATGAAACCAAATATCAAAAATATCGCTGTGTTGACATCTGGAGGAGATGCTCCGGGAATGAATGCTTGTATTAGAGCTGTAGTAAGAACCGGAATATACAATGGTATAAATATGTTTGGAGTTTTGCAGGGATACCAGGGATTAATAAACAACAATATTAATCCAATGGATGCAAGGTCCGTAAGTAACATTATCCACCTCGGAGGAACAATATTAAAAACAGCACGTTGTCTGGATTTCAAAACTGAAGAAGGACTAGATATTGCTTTTGAAAATTTAAAAGCAAGAGACATAGATGGAC
>NZ_CAMLHF010000273.1 GCF_946479715.1 uncultured Pedobacter sp.
CGTCGCCAAAAAGGTAAATTGCGTATTGAGTTTATCAAAAGTGAAATTGTTAGCGTTTTTACCATTCCAAATCCGTTTGGATCCAAAATCTGTAAGATTTACCAAGTCAATCCCGGCGTCATCGCGAACTAATAAATATTCCCCTGCATTACTATAAACAAAATCCCTTACGCCGTAAAACATTTTCTCTGATTTGGTTTCAAGATTTTGAACTAGTAATGAATCATTAAACTGCATCCCAATGTAGCTATCAACTGCTTTAAATGATTTGACGCTTGGAATCAGCCTGATGTCGCCACCTATTAAATTTATGATCCCTAAAGAGTCATTTGATTTATAAAAAGCGAGCTGCCTTGATTTGTTTATAAAAGTAGGACTGATACCCTTAACCCCTTTTATTTCCAATCTTTGATTGTTTATGATATCCAAAACAATGATTGTATTGTCAAAATCTTTGTTGCTACCAACTAGACAGACGGAAAATCTTCCATTGTCAGAAAGAATCGCATTTTTGACTTCGGGCCATTGTTGAAGATCGCTAATGGCTAATGTTGGTCTTTGCCCTTTACTTGAAACCAAGTGGGTCAAACAAACGAAAAGCAGTATGACATTTTTTTTCATTTCCCTTGAGCTATAAGTTTACCAGGTTGGAATACCCTTTTTCATTTTTTGCAGTATTTGCTCATACGAGGGATCAATTGGTCGATTACCTTTTGCTGCTTTTTCTTCCTCAATTCTTAGTGCTCTACTTTCCCACTCCAACGCAGAACTAATTTGACCGGATTTATATAACAGGTTTGCATAAGTATCTAACCAAATTTGGCTATTGGGATCTAATTTGAGCAACGTCTCCATATAACTGATTCCTTTATTAATAATCCTTTTATCATTACTATGTAGGAATATCACGTCCCATATCATATTATTTAAAAGAAATTTGTTAATACCAACCGTATCCAATCCAAACTTGTCATTTTTTTGAACAAGTGATTCCGCGAACTGGTGCCAGTCTTTTGTAACGCTGTAAAAAATAACTTTTGAGTTTATTACCAATCGTTCTGCATTATTTGGCCCGTATTTTTTTGAAACTTTCTTATATATTTTGTTCCAGGGAGGAGTACTCGTTTTGGGTGTAAACTTGTTATCTGACCATAGATAAGAATCAATTGTTTCCCTTCTAATTATATTATCTACCACTAATTGAGAATAACCCTTATACCTAACAATAGAATCAATTTTATGGCCGTTTTCATAAAATAAAAGAAAGCCTTTTTCCCTGGAAGTCTGTAAATATGATCCAATGAATTGAATATTTTTTTTTAGAAGCAAGCTATCGTCCTGTAATAAGTATAAATAATTTTGTAAATAGTCCTTCGCAAGATTATTCGCTGTGATTACCTCCCCTAATGCTTGAGCTTTTTGAATCAATGCAGGTATTGACGAGTAATTTATTTGTCCCGAATAATATTTATTTACCGAAGTATAAAATTGTTGTTCAGAACTTGAAGCCATTCTCACAAGATCTAAAAAACAAATTGCATTTTTGAAACCCATGCCCCGATCAACAATTGCGCCATCACTTGAAAAGAAGAGGAAGGTTGGATATGAATTTATCTTATATATTTTTTTAAACTCAGAAGCTTGATTATACATCGCTTTAACGTATTCCTCATCGTTTTTTGCAGAATCCATTTGCATTCTAATCGAAATAAATTTCTTATTGACATACTCGGCGATCTTTGCAGAATTATACACTTCGAAATCCATCCTTTTGCAAGGGACACACCAAGTAGTGTAGCAGTCAATAAAAATTAATTTGTTTTCCTTCTTGGCTTTTGATTTAAGTTGATCCCAATTAAGTCCCTTAGTCCATTGAATTCCCTTATTGCTATAATCAATCTGAGCCATAAGGTACAATGGCAGGGCAAAAATCACTGAACACAATAACTGTTTCATTAATTAATTTTAATAATTATTTAATCGCTTAACGAGTAGATTAAAGTATTTCAACTCCAAGCTCTCATTTATTCGTAACGCCTAGTATCCCAGATTTTGAGTGAGAAAGGGGTCCCGATCTATCTCTACTTGTGGGATAGGATATAATGACTGGTAGGCTGCCCACGGCATTCCGTTCGCCTTAATTGGAGTAGCGATAGACATAACCTCATCAATTTTGCTAGTGCGTTTTAAATCGAACCAACGATGTCCCCATTCAGAGAACAATTCGACTTGTCTTTCATTTAAAATGGCATTCAGTAGAGAGACCTTATCATTTGCAATAGTTGGTCCAAGACCGGCTCTTGAACGAATAGTATTTAAATCGTTTTGTGCCTCATTAAATCTATTCAATTGCGCTCTCGCTTCGGCTCTTATTAAATACAGCTCACCAAGTCGCATGACCATTGAATATTCATCAACTGGCACATTCGCTATACCAATCTTATATTTATAAGGATAGTTATAAATGTTTGGCCCTATAGTTAAAGTAGCCACCCAATTTGTCTTTCTTTGGTCATTAATTTCAAAAGCGGTAACCACACTACTACTTAGATAAACTGGATTGGTACTTGTATTTGGTCCACCAGATGGTAATATAAAAAGCCTACCATCCCCAGTATTTGTGTTTGTTCCTCCGGCTAAAACTGGTTGTAATTGCCAAATTGCTTCTCTACTATTCTTTTTGAAAACTCCATTAAGTGAGGTCAGCCCATAGAGAGTTGTGTTGTTAATGACGGTTGAAGCTGATAGTTCAGCGTTAATATAATCACCTGAATATAGATATACTCGTGATAACAATGCAGCTGCGGCCCATTTAGTTGGTCGAACTCTTTCTTCAGAACCAGCGACATAAGCCGTTAATACATCAGCCTTCAAATACTTATCACTTAAAAGAACCTGAGCTTCTTTTAAATCAGTAATAATTTGTTGATAAATCTTGTCTTTGGGGGCACGACTGATTACCGCATTTTCTTGCCAGTTTGTAGTTATTACCAAAGGGATGTCACCGTACAAATTAACCAAATAAAAAAAACAAAAAGCACGCATAAACTTTGCTTCACCTAGCAATTGCTGTTTTACAACCGGGGTTAAACTATTAGAAGCAGTAAGCCCTTCAACGGCTACGTTAATTGTATAAATAAACGGGTAAATAGTTCTCCAATAATCATTGCTACCAGTGTTTATTTTATTAAGACCGTTTTGGTAGTAAGGCGAATAACTTTGATTTGAAGTTGCAAATAGTGTCAATTCATCAGCATTTAATCCGGCAAATAAAGAAAGGCTTAGTAAGCCATTCGAGAATACATTTGTTTGGCTGATTGTTGTATATACTCCAGTTAATACAGCAGCTGCAGTTGCGTCAGTGGCATAGACATTCGCAGAATTTATACTAGTTGAAGGGCCATCAATTTCAATAAGTTTTTTACAGCTTGAAGGTAACAAGACAATAGATAGGCAAAAGAAATACAAGATTTTCTTATTAGAAATTGTATTGGTTATTTGTTTAACGCTTATCATTTTTCAAGAATTTAAAATTAAAATTGCATTTGAAAGCCAATAGTCAATGTTCTTAACGGCGGTAATTTAGTTGAGCTAGAAGTTTCTGGGTCGAGTCCTTCATATTTCGAAATTGTAAAAAGATTTTGTGCATGGATAAATAACTTACAACTTTGAAGTTTACTCTTTAAGTTCCAGCGTGCAGGTAATTGCCAGGAAAGAGAAATATTCTTTAATCGAATATAAGATGCATCCGTGTAAGCAGCATCACTGTTGTTCGCATTACTTATAGATGATAATAGATTAAAAGATGAATGATATCTTTGTATTAATGCCACATCACCTGGTTTCTGCCATCTATTTAAAACAGAAATAGGTTGATTCTGGAAACCGAGGCCCGGTGCGCCTCCAAAAACATAATTGGAACCTAATTTTTTAACAAATTGGAATAAGAAATCTAATTCAATTCCTTTATAGGATATGTTGTTTTGAAATCCACCATAATAAACGGGGGAAGTATTAATTAGAACAATATTATTGTCATTTGAATTATCCGGTGTGGTTGTTGCATTTCCATTGTTATCTGAAAATTGATATAAACCCGTTGCGGGATCAGTACCTAAGAAATGATAAATTCTTCTAATTGTAAAAGGCTCACCAATAATCAAATCGTTTTTATAAGATGAAGTGGCAATATTTGGAAAATCTACAAGTTTATTTTTAGGAATAGTCAAATTAAAACTACTGCTCCAGGTAATATTTTTTGATTTTATATTTATTGTATTTAGATAAATTTCCAAACCAGAATTCTGGATTTTAGCTGGGAAATTCCTGGCAATAGTGCTAAACCCAGCAGTAATTGGCAATAGGTAACTAAGTAACTGGTTTGAAGAACGATTTCTATATTGATTCAGATTCAATATAATCCTGTCATTAAATAATCCTAAGTCAAGTCCCCATTGTAATTTTCTAGTTTGTTCCCATTGCAAAAAAGGATTATTCAATCCAGTCGGAACTAATCCTGAAGCAGATTGATAAGGCACACCAGGATTTACATTGTTATACAAACTTAAAAAAGCATAATCACCTATTTGATCATTACCTGTCGTCCCATAACTAACTCGAAGCTTACCAAAATTGATAAATGAAATACTGTTGGAAATAAATTTCTCCTTTGTAAACACCCACGCACCTGCAATAGAAGCAAAATTGTGGAACAAATTTTCTGAGCCGAATCTGGAACTGCCATCTCTTCTAGCAGTCATGTTCAATATGAATTTATCTCGAACATTGTAATTTATTCTACCAAAAATGGCATTATACTTATAAACTGATTCTAAAGTTCCTCCATTTGGAATTGTAAGAGTTGTAGCAGATTTAATATCTTTAATTACTTCATCACTATTAAATCCAGAGCCTTGAAATTGCTTTTTATCGCTATTAGTTTGTTGAAGAGTAACTCCAATAAGGGCATCAAATATTCCTTTACCAAATATTTTTGAATAATTTATTTGAGGTTCAAGTATCCAAGAATTAATATTATAATTTCCGTAGGATGCAGCCCTACCTCTACTCCCTAAAAGTGTACTAAATTCAGGAGCATAGAAAGTTAGCGGAGTGGTCATAATATCATCAGTTTGAAGTGAATTGTAGCCCAAATTATTTTTAAGCACAAGTCCTGGTAAAATTTTATAGTTTAATATTAGACTACCTATTAAATTACTAGTTTTACAATTATACTTTTGATAAAGGAAAGTAAGAGGATGGCTCCTATTATTTAAAGTGGTATTTCCTGTTGAATTTAGAGCCCAATTTAAACTACCATCAGCATTATATAAGGCTGGTGAATTTGGAGCATAAGTTACTGCAATCGAAGTAAGATCGGTATTCATTAATTGATTATTATCAGCCACATAATTTCCAGAGAATTGCAAATTGAATTTTTGATTTGCAGAACTATTATTGATGCTTACATGAAAGGAACCCTTTTGATCTGAAAAATTACCTGGAAAAATTGTTGTCTCACGATGATATCCGCCACCTATTAAATATTGAGTATTATTATTTCCCCCTGAGACATTTACTTGTGCATCTGTATATTTTGCTGTTCCCCCCAATAATTCATCTTGCCAGTTTGTATAGCGAGTTGTATCCCAAAAACCATTGATATCATAATCTGTCGAAGTGATGGGCGAATTATCGTTTCTTTTTGCTTCATTTCTCATTTCGATATATTGTGGCGTATTCAGAAGATCCAATCTCTGTATCATTTTCCCCCATCC